>NZ_JAOTJD010000032.1:0-57510 GCF_042714595.1 Phenylobacterium ferrooxidans
GCTCGTAGAGCCGTCCCATGACAACACCTCCGCCAATGCAGGGTGTTGCACTTCGTTTGAGAACTCAGGGGACCCAGATTCATCTAGAGCAGCTCGAGATGATCCTCGGTTCGGCCGGGCGATATGAGGACCAAGCGGGCTTCATCTGGATCCCGGCCTTCGCCGGGACGAGCGGAAGACTAGAATGGAATCTCCTCGATCGACGGCGGCTCCACCGGCGGCTTGGGTTCGATGGGCTCAGGCGGGATCGCGGCCTGGGCGTCGCGGGCGGCGGCGGAGAATTCCTCGGCCAGGCCCTCATAGAAGTCGTTGCGCGGATCGGCCTCCAAATCGGGCTCGGGATCGGGCAGCAGCCAGTCGAAGTCGCGGACCGGCAGCTTGTCGTGCGCCACCATCATGAACTCCCGCCAGATGGAGGCCGACATGACCCCGCCGGTGATCTTGTTCATCGGCTTGTCGTCGTCGTTGCCCACCCAGACCCCGGCCACATAGTCGGGCGTGAAGCCCACGAACCAGGCGTCGCGCCAGTTCTGGCTGGTGCCGGTCTTGCCCGCCGCCGGCCGGCCGAAATTGGCCCGGGTGCCGGTGCCGCCGGTGATCACCTTCTTCATCATCTTCACCATCATGCTGGCGCGCGCGATGTCGTAGGCGGGCACGGGCGAAGAGGTCTGGTGCAGGAAGACCGGCTGGCCGCTGATCGTCTTGATTTCGTCGACCATGTACGGGGTGACCCGGGCGCCCCCGGTCTGGAAGACCTGGAAGCCGGAGACCATCTCGATCAGCGGCACCTCGTAGGAGCCGAGCGCCACCGACAGGTTCGGGCTGGCCGGAATGGTGGTGATGCCAAAGCGCCGCGCCAGTTCGGCCACGCCCGGACCGCCGACCTCCTGGGCCAGTTTCACCGCCACGGTGTTGATGGAGCGGGCCAGCGCAGTGTCGATGGTCACCGCGCCGCGATAGCCGCCGCCGTAGTTCTCGGGCTTCCAGTCGCCGAACTTCACCGGACCGTCGATGCGCACATCGGTGGGCATGACGCCCTTTTCCAGGGCTGCGGCATAGACGAAGGGCTTGAAGGACGAGCCCGGCTGCCGCCTGGCCTGGACCGCGCGGTTGAAGACGCTGGCGTTGTAGTCGAGCCCGCCGACCATGGTGCGGATGGCGCCCTCCGAGGAGATCGCCACCATGCTGGCCTGGGAGGCGCCGGCCGCCTTACCCTCACCGGCGATGGCCTTGCGCAGGATGTTGGCGCCGGTCGCCTGCAGCTTGGGGTCGATGGTCAGCCGCACCATCAGGTCGGGCGAGTTGGGCCCCACCAGCTTCAGCACCTCGTTGGTGGCGTAGTCCAGCGCGTAGCCCATGTCCCCGTCATTGGCCAAGGCGCTGGGGCTGATCAGCGGCGGCCGGGCGGCGGCGGTCGCGGCGTCCTCGGCGGTGATCCAGCCCTCGCCCACCATGCGCTCCAGCACCAGGCGCTGGCGCTCCAGGGCTCCGGACATGTTGCGGTTCAGCGCCATGCGCGAGGGCGCCTTGGGCAGGCTGGCCAGCAGGGCGGCTTCCGCCAGGTTCAGCTGGCTGGCGGGCTTGCCGAAATAGGTGCGCGAGGCGCCGTCGATGCCGAAGGTGTTGGCCCCGAAATAGATGCGGTTGAGGTACAGCTCCAGCACCTCGTCCTTGGTCAGCATCTTCTCCAGGCGCTGGGCCATGACGGCCTCCTGGATCTTCCGCGTCATGGTCTGGTCGGGCGTCAGGAACAGGCCCTTGGCCAGTTGCTGTGACAGGGTCGAGCCGCCCTCGACGACCCGGCCCGCGGCATAGTTGGCCCGCGCGGCGCGCAGGATGGCCCAGGGGTCGATGGCGCCGTGATGGTAGAAGCGGCGGTCCTCGGCGGCCAGGAAGGCGCGGGGCACATAGTCGGGCAACTGGTTCAGCGACACCCGGTCGCCGTACTTGGGCCCGCGCGAGGCGATCAGCGCCCCGGTCTTGTCGAAGAACTTGATCGCCGGGGCCCGGTTGATCGCATACAGCGCCTCGCGCTCGGGCAGAGCGGGGATGTCCTTCAGATAGACCTGCTGCACATAGACCGCGCCGCCCAGCACCAGCAGGACGGTGACCGCGGCCACCACCACAAGGGTGGTCCACAGCCATTTGAGGTTCCTGGCCTTGCGCGGCCCGCCGCCGCCGCCGAACCCGGAACCGCCCCCGCCGGAGCCGCCGCGCTTGGCCTTGGGCGGCTTTTCCGTCTTCACCTTGGCCTTCTTCGACTTCGGCAGATCGGCCCGGAAGTGTTCGTCGGCCGCCGGTTCAGGCGCGGGCTCGCGCGCCGGCGCGCCCGGCGTCTGCGGGCCGGGCCTGGAGTCCGGGAACTTGTAAGGGTCGAGATTCCAGTCGGGCACGGGTCAAACTAACAAGGGGCGGCAGGGACGCTTTTGGTTTAGGACGCCCATAGCATGGCGACGAGACCTTACTGGGAAACGAAATCACTCCGCCAGATGACGGGGCCGGAGTGGGAAAGCCTATGCGACGGTTGCGGGCTTTGCTGCCTCGTTCGCTTCGAGGATGAGGATTCCGGCGAGATCATCCCCACCCGCGTGCATTGCCGATTGCTCGACGCCGGGACCTGCACCTGCAGTAACTATGTTGGGCGAAAGAAACATGTCCCCGACTGCATTAAACTGACGCCGCAGAACGTCGACCAGCTCCAGTGGATGCCGCTGTCCTGCGCCTACCGGCGGATCAATGAGGGCCGGGGCCTGGCCGACTGGCACCCGCTGATCTCCGGCGATCCGGAGAGCGTCCACCGCGCCGGCGTCTCCGTTCGGGGCGAGACCATCAGCGAGGACGAGCTCGAAGACCCTGAGGACGCCATGGCCTATGTCGCCTACGACCTCATGGAAGAGCGCGGCGACGACTAGGCCTTCGTCTTGGCCAGCCCGATCCACAGGGTCGCGCCCAGGAACGCCGCCACCCCCGCCAGCGGCCCGAAGAATCCGATCATCGTGGTCGGCGCTGGGCCGCGTCCGTCCAGCGCCCCCACCAGGAAGGCGACGCTGGCCAGGCCCGCGATCAGCAGCGCCGCGGGGATCGCCGCCAGGAAGCGGGAGCGCCCGGCGTCCTCCAGCCGCTTGGCCGCCAGGCACAGCCAGACGAACAGGCAGGCCAGAGCCAGGTAGAAGCGCATCTGTAACGGATGGATCGTCCCGGCCATGTAGTTTGCGAGGTCCGCCGCGAAGGCGGCCAGCAACACCACCAGCAGGCCGCGCCAGAAGCTGAGCCGGCCGATGCGGCCCCGGGGCCAGAGGAAGAGTTTGACGATGCTCATGGCGCCCCGATCCGGATGGGTGGAGGCTAACGGTTCGGCGCCGGCCCGCGCATGTGGCATTTTTATCACATCCGCTCTTGCGCCTGGGTCCAAACAGCCTAATTGAAGGCCACGCGTTCTCCCTGCGAACTGGAAGGTTTTTCTCTCTTGGCTGGCGATCCCTATCAGGAACTTGGCGTGACCCGTGGCGCGAGCGCCGACGAGGTCCGCAAGGCGTTCCGCAAGCTGGCCAAGAAGCATCACCCCGACACCAATCCGGGGGACAAGGCCTCGGAAGAAAAGTTCAAGCGGGTCAGCGCCGCCTTCGACATCGTCGGCGACCCCGACAAGCGCAAGAAGTTCGACGCCGGCGAGATCGACGCCGACGGCCGTGAGACCTCCCGTGGCTTCGGCGGCGGCGGTGGCGGCGGGCCTTGGGGCCAGCCCGGCGGCGGCTGGAGCCCTCGCGGCCAGGCCGAGGGACCCGACGTCGATCTCAACGACATCCTTAGCGAAATCCTCGGCCGCAGCGCGCGCGGCGGCGCCCAGGGCGGGCAGGGCGGCGGCTTCGGCGGCTTCTCCCAGCGCGGCGCCGATGTGCGCGCCAAGCTCGAGATCGACCTGGAAGACACCATCCACGGCCCCAAGAAGCGCATCGCCTTCTCCGACGGCCGCACCATCGACGTCTCTATCCCCAAGGGAGCGGAGGAGGGCCAGACCCTGCGCCTCAAGGGGCAGGGCTCACCGGGACGGGCAGGGCCGGGCGACGCCTTCATCGAGCTCACCATTCGGCCCCACCCGATCTTCCGGCGCGAGGGCGACAACCTGGTGATGGACCTGCCGGTCTCGATCCCCGACGCCATCCTCGGCGGCAAGGTCCAGGCGCCGACCCCCGACGGCCCCGTCAATGTCTCGGTTCCAAAGGGCGGTGGGTCGTCCCTGCGCCTCAAGGGCCGGGGTCTGTCGGACGCCAAGGGCAAGCGTGGCGACCTCCTGGCCCGCATCGTCCTGATGCTGCCGGAGGCCATCGACCCCGAGCTGGAGGCCTTCGCCGAGACCTGGCGCGCCGAGCGGCCCTATACTCCGCGGCGGCGCTAGAGGGCGCGTTCCGGCGGCGTCCAAAACGCAGCCTCCGGTCGATCAGGACCCGTCGCCTCCCACCGGTTGCCATTCGCGTGGCTTTGCCATAGCCGTGGAAGACCGGGAGAGGGCGGTGTCCCGGACAGGCCTGGCCCAACGACCGCGCATCTCCGCAGGGAGCAGGCGCATGGCTTGTGGCCGACCATCATACTTAAGCTTCACCCCTCAGATGACGGCTCTCGCCGTTCCGAGGGCGCCCCGATGAGCGAGACCTCAGTCCGCCCGCCCGCCGTTCCATTCGGGGAGGCGGTGAAGACCTGGGCGCGCATCGCGGCCCTCAGCTTCGGCGGCCCGGCCGGCCAGATCGCGGTGATGCACCGCATCCTGGTGGAGGAGAAGCGGTGGCTCGGGGAGCGGCGGTTCCTGCACGCCCTCAACTACTGCATGCTGCTTCCGGGGCCCGAGGCCCAGCAGCTCGCCATCTATATCGGCTGGCTGATGCATCGGACGGCGGGGGGGCTGGTGGCCGGCCTGCTGTTCGTGCTTCCGGGCTTCCTGGCGATCATGGCGCTCAGCATCCTCTATGCGCTGTACGGAGGCGCGGGCCCGGTCAGCGCGCTCTTCTTCGGCCTCAAGGCTGCGGTGCTGGTGGTGGTTCTCCAGGCGGTGATCCGGGTCGGCGGCCGGTCGCTCAGGAACCCCGTCATGATCGGGCTCGCGGCCGCGGCGTTCGTCGGCATCTACGCCTTCGACATTCCATTCCCGGTCATCATCCTGGCTGCGGGACTTATCGGCTTCCTCGGCGGCCGGGCCCGGATGAAGTCGTTCCTCGTCGGCGGCGGCCACGGTCCGAAGGTGACCCATGAGGTGGCGGACGCCGACACCGTGTTGGGCGAGGAGACGCCGGACCACGCGCGACCCCACCTGATCTGGGCGCTTCAGACCGGCGCCGTCCTGGCGCTGCTGTGGCTCGCGCCCGTCCTCGGGCTCGGCCTCGCCTTCGGATGGGACAACGTCTTTTCCGAGATCGCGGTGTTCTTCTCGAAGATGGCGGTGGTCACCTTCGGCGGTGCCTACGCTGTCCTGGCCTATGTCGCCCAGGAGGCGGTGCAGACCTATGGTTGGCTCAAGCCCGGCGAGATGCTCGACGGCCTGGGCATGGCCGAGACTACGCCGGGCCCCCTGATCATCGTCACCCAGTTCGTTGGCTTCATGGGCGCCTACAGGAACGCCGCCGGCATGGACCCGCTCACCGCGGGCGTGCTGGGGGGCATCCTCACCACCTGGGTGACCTTCGTCCCCTGTTTCCTTTGGATATTCCTCGGCGCCCCCTTCGTCGAAGCCCTGCGGGGCGCCAGGGCGCTCAACGCCGCGCTGGCGGCGATCACCGCGGCTGTGGTGGGGGTGATCCTCAATCTCGCCATCTGGTTTGCGCTCCACGTCCTGTTCGCCCAGGTGGCCTCCGTCCGGATCGGCGCCATGACCCTGGACGTCCCGGACCTGGCGTCGGTGAACCTTCCGGGCCTGCTGCTGTCCTTGGCCGCCGGGGTTGCGGCGTTCCGATTCAAGGTGGGCGTCATTCCCTTGCTGCTGGGCTGCGCCGGGGCGGGTGTGGCCTATTATCTGGCGACCGGCGGGGCGCCGCCCTCCTGAACCGACGCGACAGGGCGGCGACGCGGCGCGCCCGAACCCTCAGGCCGCGTCGGCCCAGTCGAAGGTGATCTCCACCTGCATGCCCTGGCCGGGGGAGGAGGTGACGTTCATGTGCGCCCTGGCGTTCTGCAGCAGGGAGCGGACGATCAGGGCCGAGAGCTTGCCCTGCTTGGGCCAGACATAGCCCTCGGGCAGGCCCACACCATCATCAGCCACCAGGACGCGGCAGCCTCCGCCCGTCTCGCTGGTGCTGTGCAGGGTGATGGTTCCGCCGTCGCGGCCCTGGAACGCGTGCTTGAGCGTGTTGGTCAGCAGTTCGTTGACCACCAGGCCCGTGGGCATGGCGACATCGAGGGAGACCAGCCAGGTGTCCACCTGCATATCGAGGTGGATGCCCTCGACGGCATGGGCGCGCATCACCGCCGATGCGATTTCACTGAGATAGATGCCGAGATCGACGACGCCCTCACCGGCTGAATCCCCCAGCGCGCGATACAGCAGGCCCAGGGCCTCCACCCGACCGGCCAAGCGGTCAAAACCCTCGCCGGTGGAAAGATCGGTGACCCCGCGGGCCTCCACCCGGATCAGGGCGGTGATCATCTGCAGATTGTTCTTCACCCGATGCTGCAGCTCCAGCAGTTGGGTGTCCTTCTCCCTGACCTGCTCCTCCAGGGTGGTGAGCATCGAAGGGTCCCGCTTGGCGGCCGCGATCAGCGCCACCAGCCGGAAGGCGGGCTTGCCTTCGTCGTCCTCAATGATGTTGGACCAGGCGTCCACCATCATCCCGACATCGCCATGCGGCATGTTGAAGGACCCGAGATAGTCGCGCCCCTTGGCGATCGCCTCTCCCATCGACCCGGGGGACTGGGGCGGCGCCGCCTCCCCGGGGAGGCTTTGCCAGCCCTGGCCGAGCACGGTGGTGTTCAGCTGGCCCGAGAGCCGCTCGAACTCCAGATTCGCGTAGATCACCCGTTCGACAGGGCTCAGTTCCGAAACCGCCACCGCGATCGGCACCTGGTCGAGGAACTGCTTGAAACGTTCGTTTCCGAGGGCCACCGCGAGGTCAGGGCTGTCTAGCAGCTGCTCGATGCTGGTTTGGGACTCGTCTGGGGGCATCTGTACCGTGGGCCTGCCGGTATGGCGCTTCTCCCGACCTCTTCTAAGAGGTCTCGCCGGCTTAGGCTATCGGCGCCGTCGACGGCCTCCCCGCCGGAGCACGCCCATTCGAACCCGCCAGGACGGCGGCGGCCCTGTCCCCCCGCGTTCGCCTTCCGCGCGGCTTCGACGTGACAGAGCGTCGCACCGCCTGCATAACCCCTCTATTCAGGCTGGGTTCAGTCGCGGGGCTCTAAACCTCTGGGCATGAAGCGTTCACTCGCCATAGCCGTCCTTCTCCTGGCGCTCACCCCGGTGGTGTCCCAGGCGCAGGGCTATCCGGACTACGGGCGGCCGTCCTACGGCGCCCGTGGCGACCAGGACCAGGCGCGCGCCGCCGTGCGCGGCGGCCGTCAGGTGCCATTGTCCCAGGTCATCAGCCGCATCGCCGCGCGCACCCCCGGCCGTCAGCTCAACACCACCATGGGCGACTATTCCGGCCGCCCCGCCTATTTCGTTCAATGGCAGACCCCCGACGGGCGGGTGATGATCTTCATCGTCGACGCCGAGAGCGGTCAGATTCTGTCGCGCGAAGGCGGCTAGGCTTTTAGTTTGAGCGTGACGGGCGCCGAGACCGGCTTCCACTTTCGGCTGTCACGCTCTGGAGGGACTCCATGCGTATCCTACTCGTCGAAGACGATCCGGACCTCTCGCGGCAACTGAAGTCCGCCCTGGGCGACGCCGGCTACGCCGTCGATCACGCGGGCGACGGCGAGGAAGCCCAGTTCCTGGGCGAGACCGAACCCTATGACGCCGTCATCCTCGATCTCGGCCTGCCCAAGGTGGACGGGGTGTCGGTGCTGGAGCGCTGGCGGCGGGGCAATGTCGCCACCCCGGTGCTGATCCTCACCGCCCGCGGCGCCTGGAGCGAGAAGGTCGCGGGCTTCGACGCCGGCGCCGATGACTATCTCACCAAGCCCTTCCATACCGAGGAGCTGCTGGCCCGCCTGCGGGCCCTGCTGCGCCGCTCCGCCGGCCACGCCGCCCCTAGCCTGTCGGTGGGCGGCCTGCGCCTGGACCCCCGCGCGGCGCGCGCCACGGTCAATGGCGAGCCCCTGCGGCTCACCTCCCTGGAATACCGCCTGCTGCACTATCTGATGATGCATCAGGGCCGGGTGATCAGCCGCACCGAGCTGGTGGAGCACCTCTACGACCAGGACTTCGACCGGGATTCCAACACCATCGAGGTGTTCATCGGCCGGGTTCGCAAGAAGATCGGCGCCGACCGCATCGATACGGTGCGCGGCCTGGGCTACCGCCTGACCGCCCCGCCTGAAGAGCTGGAGGACCAGGCGGCCGGCGCGTGAAATTCGAGTTCCTTCGCCGTCCGTCCCTTGTCCGCCGGCTGGTGATCCTGGCCGCCGGCTGGTCGCTGGCGGTGCTGCTGGTGACGGCCCTGGTGCTCTCCATGCTGTTCCAGCAGGCGGCGATCCGCCGGTTCGACCAGGGCCTGGCCGAGTTGATCGACAACCTCACCGCCGGCGCCACCATCGACCAGGCCACCAAGCGACCGGTCGGTCCGGCCTTCACCGACCTGCGGGCCCTGCGCGCCTATTCCGGCAAGTACTGGCAGATCAGCGAGCCGGTGAACGGGGTGCTGCGGGCCCGCGTCCGCTCCCGCTCCCTGTGGGACAGCGAGCTGAAGTCGCCCCCGGATCTCGCCCTGCGGCTGGCGGCTGACCCCGGCAAGCCGATCTTCTACGACACCCGCGGCCCCCTGAACGAACCCCTGCGCGCCATGGCCACCCGGGCCGAGCTGCCGGGCGGCGAGGCGCCGGTGGTGTTCATGGCCGCCGAGGACCGCAGCCCGGTCGACCGGGATATCCGCAACTTCGTCACCGCAACGTCGGTGGCCTTCCTGCTGCTGGGGATCGGCATGGTTGCCGCCGTGGTGATCCAGGTCCGGGTGGGCCTGAACCCGCTGTTCGCCCTGCGCCACGAGGTGGCCTATGTCCGGCGCGGCAAGCGCGAGCGGATCGAGGGCGCCTATCCTACCGAACTGAAGCCCCTGGCCGATGAGCTCAACGCCCTGATGGCGCACAACCAGGAGGTCGTGGAACGGCAGCGGACCCACGTCGGCAACCTGGCCCATGCGCTCAAGACCCCGCTGTCGGTGATGCTGGCCGAGTCCCAGGCCCAGCCCGGCCCCCTGGCCGACGTGGTGACCCGCCAGTCGGAGGCTATGCGCCAGCAGGTCGACCACCACCTGCGCCGCGCGCGCGCCGCCGCCCGCACCCAGGGCTCGGGGGAGCGCACCTCCGTCGCCGATGTGCTGGACGAACTCTCGCGGACCCTGGAGCGCATCTTCCAGGACAAGGGCGTCACCATCGACTGGGACGCCGCCGACGACCTCTATTTCCTGGGCGAGCGGCAGGACCTGCTGGAGCTGGCGGGCAACGCCATGGAGAACGCCGCCAAGTGGTGCGTGGCCCGGGTCCGGGTCCGCGCCGAGATGGTCTCGCCCGAGTGGCTGAGGCTCTCGGTCGAGGACGATGGGCCGGGGCTGACCCCCGCCGAGCGCGAGGCCGCCGTGCAGCGCGGCGCCCGCCTGGACGAAAGCGCGCCGGGCTCCGGCCTCGGGCTCAACATCATTGACGAGCTCGCCCGCGCCTATGGCGGCGCGCTGAAGCTGGACCAGGCCAGGCTGGGCGGTCTTTCGGTGGTTTTGGAGCTGCCTCGGGCCGAGGCTTGATTCCTCAGTCTTTGGAAAGCCTTAACTCGCCTGGAACCATGTTCTCCAGTGACGCGTGTTCCCTGATCGCGTCTGGAGCGTTCCCATGTCCGGTCTGTCCGACCGCAAGATCGAAATCGTGCGTCACCTGGTCGAATCCGCCCCCGACAAGATCGTGGGCGGATTGCAGAACGCTTTGGCGTCGGCCTCCGGCGACTCGGTCCTGGCCGGAGTCCGCCGTCTGGTGGAGAGCGAGGTGGCCGACCGCCGCCTGCGCAACGCCGTCCTGTCCCCCATCGCCCCCCTCTGCGTGGCCCGCGCCGCCGAGCCGAACCAGATCATCTTCCCGCCCCGCGTCCTGGCCCTCATCTGGCGCGGCCTGAAGGAGACCTGCCCCACCGAGGTCCTGAAGGCTGAACGGACCCTCACCGACTATCGGGCCGACGAGACCTCCACCGAACCCTTCGACATCCTGGCGGCCGCCGCCGTCGACGCCCTGCGCGAGCGTCAGCAGCGCGACTTCGCCGCCGCCGCCGACCTGGCCGACGCCAGCCGCGAGAACGGCGCCGAGCTGCTGATCTCCTGCCTGGCCCTGTCGCCCATCATTCGCGAGGCCACCCTGCGGCTGCCCGAATGGATCAGCCGCACCACCGACGAACGCGCCGCCGCCGCCCGCCTGGCCTACAAGGACGCCGTCGCCATCTCCGACGACGCCGGCCCGCGGTTCTTCACGATGCTGGCCGCCCAGCTCGCCGAGCCCTGGACTATCCTGCGGATCGTCTCGGCGGTGATGGACCGTCCCACCGAACACTACCTGGCCGCCTCGGAGTTCTCGACCTTCGCCGAGCAGCTGATGGACGACATCGACAAGAACCTCATCAAGGTGGCTCAGCTTGACCTGGCCGGCGGGCCCCAGGCCGGCCGCGACGCCGGCGCGGTCGTCGAACTAATCACCCTGCAGATCGCCGAGATCGAGAACTCGGTCGAACTCGGCAAGGAAGGCGGCTGGGGCGGCCGCGTCCAGAAGCAGAAGAAGAGCCTGGCCGGCGTGGTCGAGGGCCGCCTGCGCGAGTGCGACAAGATCATCGGCCAGGCCCTGCCGTCCCACAGCGTGCGCGTCGCCCGCATGATGAAGAGCCTGCCCCGCCTGACCGGCGAGCCCGACGAGAAGGCCGTCACCCGAGCCATCACCCTGCTGACCTTCCTGGAGTCGGTTCGCTCCAGCGCCAACTATGGCGGCTTCGCCTCCACCCGCACCAAGGTGGTGGAGAAGGTCGGCGAGACCATCGACGACTATGTCGAGGAGGTCCTGGCCCTGTTGCGCGAGGGTGATGTCCCCGATCCCGAGGTGGCCCGCGTCTTCCTGGGCGTGGCGGCCGACTGCTCGACCCTGCTGCGCGACGCGCGCGCCGGCGACGTGATCCGCCGCCGCGCCGCCGCCGCCCTGGGGGCGGTCAAGCCCGCGGCCGACAGCGCGGCTGCCTAGGGTCAGTCTTCCTGTTTCTCAGATGCTCGCAGGGCGCTGAGAGACGCGCCGAAAAATCGACTTGCGGCGCCCTGGCCAACTTCGCTTCCCGGTCCGTCGCGGAGGTTGAAAGCGAAGCTGACTGACGTCGGCTTGGGGCTCTATGCGGACGTCGGGAACGTCCGCTCGTCGACCGGATGGAGGCCGCGCCGAGACAGGTCCGGACCGGGCTCGGAGCTGGCGTCCGCGACGTCGGCTTTCAGGCCGAATTACCGAGTGTGATGGCTTGTTGCGGAAGTGGCTAGTGAACTGTGGGGCGATTCCGCCTGTGAACAGACTTCGCTCGAGCCGCAGATGGAGGCCGCTTCGCCGGGAGTGAACGTTCGTCCAGAGCTAGGTCGTTCGGCTCAGACAGGAAGTGGCGGGCCGACTCGTTTCGGAGCCGCTATCCGGAATTTACTGCGCAGTGAATATTGACATATTTCCGAATATTCGCCATAAGTCCTATATTCACTGGACAAAAAATATATGGATTCGCTCGAACATTGGGGTCGCGACAGGCTGCTCTCGACCTTCACGGACGCGTTGGAAGAGATTTCGGCTGCTGTCGGAGTGGTCGAACGGGAGCCGCATGGCCGAGGTCAAGCGGCCGACGCGATTGTCGATGTTGAGATTGGCGATCGTCGCTTACGGCTCGTCATCGAAGTCAAGCGTACGGCCTATCCGCGCGACGTACGTGAAGCCGCCTACCAGCTCGGCCGATATCTCTCCGAAGCACAATTCGGACAGGCGATCGTGCCCGTGCTGATCGCTGAGTCTATCTCGACCGGCGGGCGTGAAATCCTGCGCCGGGAGGGGATCGGCTATTTCGACACTGGCGGCAGTCTGTTCCTCAAGGCGCCTGGCGTTTTCGTCCTGATCGATAAGCCGGTGGGCAAGACCGCCGAAAAGGCGCTGGCGACCGTCTTTACGGGGCGACGATCGCAGGCCCTGCAGGCAGTCTGGGCGATGGAAGGCCGAGCGTTCGGCGTCAATGAAATCGCCAAGCGGGCTCATGTCTCGGCGGCCACGGCTTCGGAGACCCTGACCGCGCTCGACAGGTACGATTGGGTGAGTTCCCTAGGCTCCGGGCCCTCGAAATCCCGGCGGCTCGTCAATCCTAGAGGCTTGCTAGACGCTTGGTCCGAGCACCAGCGCACCGCGAAGACGCCGCCGGTCCGTCGCTATTTCGTGCCGGGCGCAGACGTCGCAAGTCTGATCGGCCGCCTCGACGAGGCCTGCCGTGCCGAACGTAGTCGATATGCGATCACTGGAGAGGCGGCGGCGCAGGTCTATGCGCCCTATCTGTCGAACGTCTCGCAGCTGGTCTGCCGCATGCCGGCTGGGCCGCAGGCGGCCGCCGTACTGGAGCGGCTTGGAGCTCGGGCCGTTCGAGAGGGCTGGAACCTCGGCGTTATCGAGACAGATGGCGGTTTCGTTTTCGCTGAAGCCATCGAGGGCGCGTGCTTCTCTAGTCCGCTGCAGACCTATCTTGATCTCCTCCAGGGCGCCGGTCGGGCACGCGAACTCGCCGATCACCTTCGGGCACAACGTCTGGAGCGACCGTGAGCAAGCCGAAATTCGCCGACCTGTTCGACAAGCAGGTCGGTCCGGATGCCGAGCGCGTACTCGTGACCCTGCTCCGTAATCTGGGCCCCTGGCGCAAATCCATCGTCCTCGTCGGGGGCCTCGCCCCTGCTTATCTCGTAAGGCGGCGCGAGCCTGACGTCCCCGCGCATGCCGGCACGGGCGATCTGGATGTGGTTGTGGACCTGAAAATCCTCACAGAGA
Source organism: Phenylobacterium ferrooxidans (assembly GCF_042714595.1). NCBI lineage: Bacteria > Pseudomonadati > Pseudomonadota > Alphaproteobacteria > Caulobacterales > Caulobacteraceae > Phenylobacterium > Phenylobacterium ferrooxidans. Next base: position 13,153 of record NZ_JAOTJD010000032.1, read on the forward strand.
CGGACGCTTACTGGAAGCTCGAAGAAAATCTTGAGGACATGGGGTTCAAGCGCCTCCAAAATTCTGATGGCCGGCCAGTCAACTGGCGCTGGACGATCACGCTTGAGGGCGGGCGCGTGCTGATCCTGGAGTTTCTCGCTGACCATCCAGACCCTGGTGGTGACAAGGTCCTTTCGCTACCGACCGAGGGAAAGGTCTCGGCCGTCCACATCCCATATGCCTCCATGGTGTTTGATCTTCACGATCAGATCGAGGTGACGGCCGAGTTGATCGGCGGTGGAGGTCGGGCGACGGAGACAATCGCCTACGCCAACATCGTGAGCTTTACGTGCCTCAAAGCCTTCGCTTTCGATCATCGCGCAGAACGCAAGGACGCCCATGATCTCGTCTACTGCCTTGAACATATCGAAGGCAGCGTCGATGCAGCGATCCCGAAGTTCGTGGAGGCCCTGAACGGTGTCCACCGTGACACCATCCTCAAGGCATTGGCCCTCCTGCGTTCCCGCTTTGCGCCAAATGTGGACGAGGGCCATCTCTTTGACGGACCCGTAGCGGTCGCCCTTTTCGAGTTGGGGGACGCCGATGCCGACCGAGACGCAAGGCTGCTGCGCCAGCGCGGGGCCAACGCCGTGATTGAGCGCCTTCTGGCCGGACTTGTCGGAGCAATGGAGGCGGCGGGTTAGGGATGAAGGTTCACTTTCCAGCCGAAGGCCAAGGTCCGGAAGTGGCGCAGATCGGACATTGACCGAGGTCAGTTCCGCTTCCCGCCATTGCGGACGTCGGGAGGTGAGGTTCGTCGCAACCTCTGCATCGCACCCTCTCGAGCCCTCAAGTCGGTCCTCGTTTTGGCGAACCGGCGCGTAGCGCGTTTGGCGTGGGCTGCGTAATCTTACGGACCTCGCGCTGGTCGCCGGTTTCGTCTAAACGCCCCTCATGATCGCCTTCTGGATCGCCGCCGGCCTCATCTCCGCCGCCGCGGCCGGCCTTGTCCTGCACGCCGCCGCGCAAGCCGCGCGCAACGCCGGGTCCCAGGATCCGACGCTGGACCTCTATCGCCGCCAGCTCGGCGAGATCGACGACCTCGCCGACCGGGGCCTGATCGCCGAGGGCGAGCGCAAGGGCGCCCATGCCGAGGCCGCGCGGCGCCTGCTCCACGCCGCCGACGCCACGGCCCGGCCCTGGACCGCCGACACCGGCCTGCGCAAGCCGGTCCTGGCCGTGGCCGCCGTCACGCCGCTGATCGCGCTTGGCCTCTATTTCTGGGTCGGCTCCCCGGGCTTCGCCGACCAGACCTTCAAGTCCCGCCTGGCCGCCTGGCGAGCCACCGATCCGGCCGCGCTCTCGGCGCCGGAGATGGCCGCGGTCCTCCAGACCATGACGGTGGAGCGGCCCAAGGACCCCGAGGGCTTCCGCTACCTGGCCATGGCCCACGCCGCCTCCGACAACCCCTCGGCCGCCGCCCGGGCCCTGCGCCGCGCCATCACCCTCGATCCCAAGCGCCCCGACCTCTGGAGCCTGCTGGGGGAGGCCCTGGTGGCCCAGGGCGGCGGCGAGGTCACCCCCCAGGCCCAGCGCGCCTTCGAGCGGGCCCTGACCCTCGACCCCAAGGCCGTCACCCCGCGCTTCCACCTGGCCCGCGCCCGCATCGCGGCGGGCGACAAGGCCGGCGGCGTCGCCGCCTGGCGCGCCCTGCAGGCCGACCTGCCGATGACCGACCCCCGCCGCGGCGCCCTGGCATCCGCCATCTCCCAGGCCGAGAACGCCCCGGTGACCGAAGCCCCCGCCATGCCGCAGATGGACGCCATCCGCGGCATGGTCGCCGGCCTCGCCGCCAGGCTGGAGGCCAACCCCAGTGACGGCGAGGGCTGGGTGCGGCTGGTGAGGTCCTACGCCGTGCTTGGCGACGCCGAGAAGCGCGACACGGCCCTGGCCACCGCCCGCAAGCGGTTCGCCGCCGATCCCGACCTGCTCCAGGCCCTCGACGCGGCCGCCAAGACGGAACCCATGACATGAGCGGCTGGCTGCCCAAGTCCCCCAAGGCGCGCCGCCGCCTGACCCTGCTGGCGGCCATCGCGCCGGTCCTGGCGCTCGCCGTCGGCCTGACCCTGTGGGGCCTCTCGGACTCCATCTCCTTCTTCTACACCCCCAGCCAGGCCGACGCCGCCAAGCCGCCCGCCGGCCGCACCGTCCAGCTGGGCGGGCTGGTGGAGGCGGGCAGCGTGGTCAAGCACCCTGACGGCCGGGTGGAGTTCACCGTCCGCGACTCCCTCGCCGCCGACCGCATCGTCTTCCAGGGCGACCTGCCCGACCTGTTCCGCGAGGGGCAGGGCATCGTCGCCACTGGCGCCTACCGCGAGGACGGCGTCTTCCAGGCCAAGCAGGTCCTGGCCAAGCACGACGAACGCTACATGCCCCGCGAGGTCTCCAAGGCGTTAAAGGAACAGGGCGAGTGGCGCGGCGACGGCGAAAAGCCCGGCTACGACGCGCCCCGGAAGTCCCCCGTCACATGATCGCCGAGACCGGCGCCTTCGCCCTGATCCTCGCCCTGGTGCTGTCCCTGGCCCAGGTCGTCCTGTCCGTGGCCGGCCGCTGGCGGCGCGCCAGCGTCCTGGCCGGCGCCGGCGCCGGAGCGGCGCTCGCGGCCTTCGCCTGCGTCGCCGTGGCCTTCGCCGCCCTGATGCACGCCTTCGTCACCTCCGACTTCTCGGTGGCCAATGTCACGGCCAACTCCCACACCGAAAAGCCCATGCTCTACAAGGTGGCCGGAACCTGGGGCAGCCACGAGGGCTCCATGCTGCTCTGGTGCCTGGCCCTGACCGGCTTCGGCGCCGCGGTCGCGGGTTTCCGGCGCGGCCTGCCGCCAGGCCTCAAGGCGGTCACCGTGGCCACCCAGGGCGCCATCGGCACGGTGTTCCTGGCCTATACGGTCTTGGCCTCCAACCCCTTCCAGCGCCTGGCCCAGATCCCCATCGAGGGCCGCTCCCTGAACCCCCTGCTGCAGGACCCGGCGCTCGCCTTCCACCCGCCCGCCCTCTATGCGGGCTATGTCGGCATGTCGGTGGTCTTCTCCCTGGCCGTCGGCGCCCTGGTGGAGGGGCGCGCCGACGCCGCCTGGGCCCGCTGGGTCCGGCCCTGGACCCTGATGGCCTGGAGCCTGCTCACCGTCGGCATCACGCTCGGCGCCTTCTGGGCCTATTACGAGCTCGGCTGGGGCGGCTGGTGGTTCTGGGACCCGGTGGAGAACGCCAGCTTCATGCCCTGGCTGATCGCCACGGCCCTGCTGCATTCGGCCATCGTCACCGAAAAGCGCGGCGCCCTGGCCGGCTGGACCGTCTTCCTGGCGCTCGCGGCCTTCACCTTCTCCATGCTGGGCGCCTTCCTGGTGCGCTCGGGCGTGCTCACCAGCGTCCACGCCTTCGCCGTCGACCCCACCCGCGGCGTCCTGCTGCTGATGATCCTGGGGGTCACCGCCGGCGCGGGCTTCACCCTCTTCGCCTGGCGGGCGCCGGCGCTGAGCCCTGGCGGCGTCTTCGCCCCCGTCAGCCGCGAGAGCGCCCTGGTGCTCAACAACATCCTGCTGGCGGCGGCCACGGTCACCGTCCTGCTGGGCACCCTCTATCCCCTGATCCGCGAGGCCGCGACGGGGGAGGCGATCTCGGTGGGCCCGCCCTTCTTCAACCTCACCTTCACCCCGCTGATGGCCGCCCTGCTGATCCTGCTGCCGGCCGGCCCCCTGCTGGCCTGGAAGCGCGGCGACGCGCTCGGCGTGGCCCAGCGCCTCTGGGTCGCGGCCCTCATCGCCGTCGCCTGCGGCCTGCTGGCCTTCGCCGTGGTCAGCCCTCGCAAGGCCATGGCCAGCGCCGGCCTGGCCATGGGCGCCTGGCTGATCATCGGCGCCCTGGTGGAGCTGGCCGAGCGCACCCGGGCCTTCCGCGGCTCGCGCGCCGAGACCTGGCGGCGGCTCACCGGCCTGCCGCGCGGCGCCTGGGGCATGACCTTCGCCCACCTCGGCCTGGGCGTCTTCGTCCTGGGCGCCTGTTTCGAGACCGCCTGGAAGGCCGAGGCCGCCGAGACCCTGGCCATCGGCCAGACCCTCAATGTCGGCGCCTATGAGCTGACCCTGGACCGCATCCAGGGTGTCGATGGCCCCAACTACGACGCCGAGCGCGCCACCATCACCGCGCGGCGCGACGGCGCCCTGGTCTGCACCCCCAGGCCCGAGCGCCGCTTCTACCCCACCGGCGGCCAGACCACCTCGGAGGTCGCCATCTGCACCCAGGGCGCGAGCCACCTCTACGTGGTGCTGGGCGAGCGCCGCCCCGGCGAGGTCTGGCTGGTGCGCGCCTACTGGAACCCCTGGGCCCTGCTGATCTTCCTGGGTCCCGCCATCATGGCGCTGGGCGGCCTCATCTCGATCTCGGACCGCCGCCTGCGGCTGGCCGTGGGACGCCGGGCGGTGGCCGAATGAAAAAGCTGCTGGTCCTGTTCGCCGCCGTCTTCTGCATGGCCGCGGCCTCCGACCCCTCCGAGCGCCTGCCCGATCCCGGCCAGGAGGCCCGCGCCCGGGCCATCTTCGCCGAGGTCCGCTGCCTGGTCTGCCAGAACGAGTCCATCGACGACTCCTCGGCCGAACTGGCCGCCGACCTGCGTCTCCTGGTCCGCGACCAGATCCGGTCGGGCAAGTCCGACGATCAGGTCCGCACCTATCTCACCGACCGCTACGGCGAGTTCGTCCTGCTCAAGCCGGCCTTCTCCTGGGGCAACGCCGTCCTCTGGGGCGCCCCTTTTGTCGTGGTGATCCTGGGGGTCCTGCTGCTGCTGCGGAACCTTCGCACGCCGCGTCCGTACGCCGAATTGTCCGAGGCCGAGGCCGCTCGCCTCGCCGCTCTCGCTGACAAGGAACAGACGTGACACGATTGCGCCCAATATCGGTCGCCTTGATGCTGGCAGCGTGACCTAAACGTAACTTGCACGTGGGTTGCGGTCTAAGGCATCGACCCTAGGTTTGTTGGAGCCCGGTGCGGGCCCAAATGGAAATTGAAGGCATTATGACCTCGAAGAAGAACGGCTATCTCTGGGGCGCCATCGCCGGCGTCAGCATCGCCACCGCCGCCGTCGCCGGGGCCCGTGTGGGCCAGCCCGACAGCACGCTGGACCGCACCATGCTGCTCAAGGCCTCCACCGCCCCGATCTTCGCCCCGCCCCCCGGCGCGCCGTTGTCCTTCGCCGACATCTTCGAGAAGGTGTCCCCGGCGGTGGTCTCCATCAACGTCACCTCCAAGGTCGACGCCTCGGCCCTGCGCCGCCAGATCCCCGGCCTGCCCTTCGACATCGTTCCCCGCGGCGCCCCGGAGGGCGAGGACGGCGACAGCGAAGGCGGCACGACCGGGCGAGGCCAGCCCCGCCTGCCCACCCAGCAATCCTCGGGCTCGGGCTTCTTCATCTCGGCCGACGGCTACATCGTCACCAACAACCACGTCGTGGAGAACGCCGAGGAGATCAAGGTCGTGCTCAAGGACGAGCGCGAACTGGAAGCCGTCGTGGTCGGCCGCGACGAGGGCACCGATCTGGCGGTCCTCAAGGTCAAGGGCGGCAACTTCCCCTTCGTGAACTTCGAGAACTCCGCCAAGCCCCGGGTCGGCGACTGGGTCATCACCGTCGGCAATCCCTTCGGCCTGGGCGGCACCGCCACGGCGGGCATCATCTCGGCCTATGGCCGTGACATCGGCGAGACCTTCGTCGACTACATCCAGATCGACGCCCCCATCAACCGGGGCAATTCCGGCGGCCCGACCTTCGACGTCTTTGGCCGGGTGATCGGGGTCAACACCGCGATCTTCTCCCCCTCGGGCGGCTCGGTGGGCATCGGCTTCGCCATCCCCTCCGACGTGGCCGACGCCACCACCAAGGCCCTGATCTCGGGCGGCAAGATCACCCGCGGCTATATCGGCGCCTCGATCCAGAACTACACCGCCGAGATGGCCGACGCCCAGGGCCTGCCCGGCCAGAAGGGCGCCATCGTCGCCGACCTGGTCCCCGGCGGCCCCTCGGCCAAGGCCGGCCTGACCCCGGGCGACGTCGTGGTGGCCGTCAACGGCGTCACGGTGAAGACCTCCTCGGAACTCACCCGCGAGGTGGCCAAGGCCCGCGCCGGCGACACCCTGAGCCTCGAAGTGCTCCGCGACGGCAAGCGCCGCACCGTGGACATCCGCTCGGGCGTGCGCCCCACCGAAAAGGAGCTGGCCGCCAACGACAATTCCGGCAGCCCCCGCAGCTCCGGCGGCCCCTCCGGTCCGGCCGTCCAGCTCCCGGCCGTCCTTGGCCTGAAGCTCACCCCTCTGGACGCCGCGGCCCGCACCCGCCTGAACATCGACACCCCCCTGCGTGGCGTGGTGGTGGACAGCGTCGACCAGTCCTCCGACGCCGCCCAGCGCGGCCTGCGCAAGAACGACGTCATCACCCAGGCGGGCGGCCGTCCTGTGGCGTCGGCCTCGGACTTCTCCGCGGCGGTCGAGGCCGCCAAACGCAGCGGTCGTCCCAGCATCCTGATCGGCGTCTACCGCGCCGGCCGGACCACCTTCCTGCCGATCAAGGTTTCCGGCTAAGCTCCGGATTCTTGAAGGGGGAAAGCCATGCGGATTCTGATCGTCGAGGACGACCTTGAGGCGGCCGAGGCCATGGACCGCGGCCTCACCGAGGGCGGCCACGCCTGTGTCCGCGCCGCCGACGGGGAGGAGGGCCTCAAGGCCGCCCGCGACGGCGAGTTCGACGTGATGATCGTCGACCGCATGATGCCCAAGATGGACGGGGTCACCCTGGTGGAGACCATCCGCCGCGAGGGCGACCAGACCCCGGTGCTCTTCCTCTCGGCGCTCGGCGAGATCAACGACCGCGTCACCGGCCTCCAGGCCGGCGGCGACGACTATCTGGTCAAGCCCTACGCCTTCGCCGAGCTCAGCGCCCGGGTCCAGGCCCTGTCGCGCCGCCGCGAGACCGGCTCGGTTCAGACCCTGCTGCGGGTCGGCGAGCTGGAGATGGACCTCATCGGCCGCTCGGTTTGCCGCCAGGGCAAGGAGATCGACCTCCAGCCGCGCGAGTTCCAACTGCTGGAATTCATGATGCGCCACGCCGGCCAGTCGGTGACCCGCACCATGCTGCTGGAGAAGGTCTGGGAATACCACTTCGACCCCCAGACCAACGTCATCGACGTCCACGTCTCGCGCCTGCGCTCCAAGATCGACAAGGGCTTCGACCGCGCCATGCTGCTGACCGTCCGCGGGGCGGGCTACCGCCTGGAGCCGTAGGGGCGGGTCACACATGATCTGCGGCGCCCCCCCATCCGCTCATCCCGGCGCAGGCCGGGACCCAGATTCATTCTCCGAAGTTCGGTCTGATCCACCGTTCGTGTGGTTCGTGTGGTTCGTGGTTCCAAGTCTTCCGGCCGCGACGCCGCGAGGCCCATCAAGACTGTCCACGAACCACACGAACCACACGAACAAGGTCGCGCCATTTCGTCGAACACAACGTGACCCCTCATCCGTCGCGCCGTCGCGCGACACCTTCTTCCGCAAGGGGAGAAGGGTCACGGAACTGGCCGCCTAGATGTCCCCCGGCATGCGCCTCCCGCGGCTGTTCCGCACGACGCCCTTCCGGCTGACCCTGCTGTTCCTGGCCCTGTTCGGGGCCGCGGCCAGCGCCTTCCTGGCCTATATCTATGTCGCCACCGCCGGCGAGGCGACGCGGCGCACCGACCAGGAAATCACCCGCGAGATGAACTCCCTGGTCGCGGCCTATGAGCGGGCCGGCGTCGATGCGGTGAACCAGTCCCTGATCGAGCGGGCGGCCAGCGAGCGGCCCTTCCTCTACCTGCTGATGAAGTCGGACGGCACCCGCATCTCCGGCTCCATCGCCGAGTCGCCCCTGGAGGACATCAACGCCGTCCCGGCCCGCGCCAGTTTCTCGGTCACCGACTTCGACGTCGAGGGTCGGCCCATCAAGCATCCGGCCCGTGGCTTCCAGGAGCATCTGCGGGGCGGGGAGATCCTGTTCGTCGGCGCCGACGTCAGCGAGGACCAGGCCTATGTGGGCAAGATCGTCAACGCCCTGCGCGGCGCGGGCACCCTGGTGGTGGTCCTGGGCCTGATGGGCGGGGTGCTGGTCAGCCGTAATGTCAGCCGCTCCATGGCCGGCCTCACCGACGTGGTCACCGCCGTGCGCAACGGCGACCTGGGCGCGCGCGCGCCGGTGCGCGGGACCCGCGACGAGTTCGACGAGCTGGCCGAGGGCCTCAACGAGATGCTCGATCGGCTGGAGCGCTCCATGGCCGGCCACCGCCACGCCGGTGACGCCATCGCCCACGACCTGCGCTCGCCGCTCACCCGCCTGCGCGCCCGGCTGGAGGTGGCCTATCTGGACGTGGAAGCCGGCAAGGGCGACCCCGAACAGGCGCTGGGCCAGGCGCTGGAAGACACCGACGGGGTGCTCAAGACCTTCGGCGCGGTCCTGGCCATCGCCCGGCTGCAGGCCGCGGGCTCGGCGCCGGACCAGGTCCTCTTCGACCCGGCCCAGCTCGCCGCCGACATCGCCGAACTCTACGAGCCCCTCTGCGAGGACGCCGGCCTCGACTTCCAGGCCGAGATGGCCGAGGGGCTGCAGGCGCGCGGCAACCAGGAATTCCTGGCCCAGGCCCTGGCCAACCTGCTCGACAACGCCGTGAAGTACACCCCCTCGGGCGGCGCCATCATGCTGCGCGTGCGCCGCCGCTCCTCGGGCGAGATCGAGTTCTCCATCACCGACACCGGCCCCGGCGTGCCCGAGGAAGACCGCCCCCGCGTGGTCGAACGCTTCGTGCGCCTGGAAAACAGCCGTAGCCAACCCGGCGCCGGCCTCGGCCTCTCCCTGGTCGGCGCCGTCGCCGAAGCCCACGGCGGCCGGCTGGAACTGGCGGAAGGGCCGGGCAAGGTCGGCGAAATCGGCCCGGGGCTGCGGGTGGCCCTGATCCTGCCGAGGGCGGGGTAGGTGACAGGCCAAGGCTAATCGTATATACAGAATACCGATTGTCTTCGATCCGAGCAAAGACGCCACGAACATCGCGAAGCACGGCTTGTCCCTGGCGGACGCCGAAGCTTTTGATTTCGAGACCGCCCTGATCCTGATCGATGATCGGCGCGACTATGGTGAGGTGCGCTATCGGGCCTGGAGTAGGATCGATGGCGTGGGCTTCATGCTCGTCTTCACGCAGGTCGATGACGAGACTATCCGGGCGATCAGCTTTAGACGCGCCCATGCGAAGGAGATGAGACGCCATGGCCCCGCATGAGCCCGGCTTCGACGAAGACAATCCTGAATGGACGGACGAGGATTTCGCCCGAGCCAGGCCGGCGAAGGATGTCCTGCCCGAAAAGGTCTTCGACGCCCTGACACGCCGCCGTGGGCCGCAGAAAACGCCGGCCAAGACGCCGATTTCTCTTCGCCTCAGCAGTGAGGTGATCGAACACTTCCGCGCTGGCGGCGCCGGCTGGCAGACCCGCATCGACGAGGCCTTGAAAGAGGTTATCGCTCGCAAGATCGCCTGAAGGCGCAGCCCAATGTCGCGAACGACCAAGCTAGCCATTCTGGTGTTTGGCGGAGGGCTCTACCTTTTGCTCGGTTGGATGGTGACGGTGTTCGTCGCCACGCTGTCGGCTTGGGCGAACGGACCATGTGAGACCAATGATTGCCCAGAAGGCGTGCCCTCGGCTTGGGCATTTGGGGTGCCAATCTTCTTCATCGCTTCCCTCGTCGCGATGGCGATTCTGAGCTTCAGGCGCCAAGGTACACGATCACGGAGCGCCGCAGGGTCGGCGCATTAGCCTCCAGCCAGGAACCGGCTGACCCCGACCGGTCGAGAATTACCGGGAATCACGGTGACAGCGCACTTAATCGGCATGCCGGTTCTCACGTCTGACCGGACTGAAACGCTGTCATCGAATTCGGATTCATAGCCGGGGGTCGGAGTTGACCCACCTGTTCGTGTGGTTCGTGGTTCCAAGTCTTGAGATCGCGCCGCCACACAGGCCCAACAGATTGTCCACGAACCCCACGAACGGGCGCGCGACCGTAGGTCGATGGCGCTGATCCGGCCGCGGGCGGGATCAGCGGAATTTGCACAAGGGGCGCCGTGGGAAGCCGTCCGGCCCCGGCGTTCACCAGGGCGAGATAGCGCTCGAAGGCGTCCGCCGGGAGCTCGCCACGGGCCGCGAGCAGGGCGATCATCCGGCCGGCGAGGTCGATGCTGTAGAAGTTGTGGTGCGCCAGCAGCGCCACGGCCTTCATCAGCTCCGGATCCAGGCCGCCGGGCGCCACGGGGTCGCGCACATAGACGATGTCGGCCTCCAGCAGCTGGTTGAACGGGCGTCGGAAGTCGCCGTCGTGCATGACGCGCGGCGAGCTGCAGATCCGCGGCGCCTCGATCATGCGCGGCTACTGGAACCGGCCCGACGCCAACGCCGAAACCGTTGTCGACGGCTGGATGCGCACCGGCGACGTGGCCTATGTGGACGAGGACGGCTTCGTCTACATCGTCGACCGCATCAAGGACCTGGTGATCCGCGGCGGCGAGGACATCGGCTGCGGGGCGGTGGAGTCGGCGCTGCTGGAGCATCCGCAGGCGATCGAGGCCAGCGTTTACGGCGTGCCGGACGCGCGCCTGGGCGAGGAGGGTGGGCGCGACCATCTACGCCCGCGCCGCGGTCGACGAGGCCGAGCTGCGGCCTTCCTGGCGCCGCGCCCGGCGCGGTTCGAGATCCCCCGATACGTCCATTTCGCCAGCGAGCCCCTGCCACGCATCGCCTCGGGCAAGATTCTCAAGCGGCAACTAGAGCATGTCAGGCGCAAGTGGGAACCGGTTCGCCGCCCGGACATGCTCTAACGTCAAGGAGGTAGACCCTTTTTGTCCGGTCAGGTTGAATCAACCTGATCCGGAAAGGGTCTAGGGGATGAGGCGGCCGCGCGGCATGGGGGCGCAGGCGCGGCTTCCCATGGACGGGAAATGGGGTGACATAGCTGGGGATTGCGCCGGCTCCGGCGGCAAGACGCTCCGGAACCGCTCAGCACGCCATGGCCACAGCCGAGATCACCCCGCCCGGCGCCCGCCAGGACGCCTCGCCCACCGGCTTCTCCAGCTATCTCTTCACCCAGGGGGCCTGGTTCCTGGCCTTCGGGCTGCAGATGGTGCTGTTTCCATATCTGGTGCGGGTGGTGCTGCAGGAGGACGAGATCCGCTTTGGCCTCGCCCAGATGTCGATGCAGGCGCCGACGGTCCTGCTGATCCTGCTGGGCGGCTTTGTCGCCGACCGCACGGACATCCGCCGCACCGTGCTGCTGGGCTGCGGTCTCTGCGCGGTGAGTTTCACCGGGCTCGGCCTCTTCGTGGCCGGGGGTCACCTCACCTATGGCGCCCTGATCGCCTACGCCCTGATCATCGGCACGATCGGCGCCTTCGTGACCCCCGCGCGGGACGCGCTGCTGAGCCGCGTCGCCCCCGGCGGCCTGCACCAGGGGGTGGCTTTCGCCACCTTGGCGCAGTTCGGCGGACAGATCCTGGGCATGGCCCTGGCCACGGCCGCCCCCCTGCTGGGGATTCCGGCCCTGCTGTTCGGGCAGGCGGGACTGATGGCCGCCGCGGCGGTCTCGGCCACGAAGATCAGGCCCCGGCCCGCCGGCGAGCGCCGGATCCGGGAGACCGGGGTGCTGCGGTTCATGGCCGGTGAGATCGGCGGCGGCTTCCGCGCGGCGATCGCCTCGCCGGTGATCGGCCCGGTGATCCTCTGCAGCATCGGGATGGGACTGTGTTTCATGGGCGCCTTCGCCGTGCTGCTGCCGCTGATCGTGCAGGACTACTTCCCCCGCGACCTAGCCGGGCCGGCGCGGGCGCAGATCGCCACCGCCCTGGGGGTGTTCAGCCTGACCTTCTGGGTCGGCTCGATGATCTCGGCGACCGCCCTGGTCCGGTTCGGTCACATCCGCCGCAAGGGCCTGGCCTATCTGACCTCGCTGCTGGTGGGCGCCTCCGTCCTGGTGCTGTGCAGCATTCCCATGCCGTTCTGGCTGCTGTGCGCGCTGAACTTCGTCTGGGGCCTGGGCGGCGGGGTGGCGATGACCCTGGGCCGCAGCCTGGTCCAGCAATACGCGCCGCCGGACAAGGTGGCCCGGGTGCTGTCGATCTTCACCCTGGGGATGATGGGCGGGGCGCCGGCTGGGGCGGTGGTCTATGGCGTCTTGGCCCACGCCATCGGGCCCCACGCCGCCATCCTGTTCCCGGGGCTCGGGATGCTGGCGATCGTCGGCGCGGTGACCGCCTTCTCCCGCCTGCGCCACCTGGACGAGGCCCATCCCGAGGCTGGGTGAGGGCGGGCTAGCACCAGCTGGCTTGGTCGGCTTGGGGCTCGTGCAGCAGTTCCTGGACGTTGGCCTCGAGGATGCGGAAGCCGACATTGCCGTAGAGTTTCTGGCGGCCCTCGTTGAGCACGAAGCTGGGGCTGCCCTGGAGGCGCAGAGCCTCGGCGTCCTGGTGATCCGACGCCAGGGCGGCGAAGGCCCGCCCGTCGGCGATCAAGGCCTCGACGCGGGCGATGTCGGCGCCGGCCCGGGCGCCGACATCGCGCTGGACCTCCCAGGTGGCGATGTCGCGGGCCTCGGCGAAGAAGGCCTGGCGCAGGCCGCGCACCGCGGTCTCGGCCGCGCCCGGCGGCCCGCCCCCGGCCGCCTCGTCCAGCTGCGCGGCCTTGAGGAACAGGTGGGCCCCCCAGGAGGAGGCCGGCCGCACGGTCAGCCAGACGGCCGGGTTCAGCTCGATCTCGGGGAAGGCGGCCGCGGACTGCCGCAGGTGGGCGTTGAAACCCTCATAGCCGCCCTTGTCGCCCCAGGCGGCGGGGATCTTGCGGGCGGTGTCGCCGAACACCGGGCAGAACCGGTACTCGATCCGCACCCGGTCGCCGAAGGTCCGCCGCAGGGCGTCGAGCCGCAGCTCGGCGATATAGGCCCAGACGCACAGGACGTCGGTGAAGCAGACGATGGGGACGGGGGTCACTGGCTATCTTCCTCGTGGCTCTGACCCTGGTATAGCCCACCGCGCGCGGCGGGGCAGGGGCGGACGCACGCTTGAGGATCAACACTTGGCGGGACCTCGACGGTCACCTGTTGGCCTTGGTGGGCCGGCGGCGGCCGCCGCAATCCCTTGCGCCCCAAGACCTGGTGGCTGGCTGACCGGCATTTAAACAGCCTTGTCTTCCATCCGTGGCCGCCGACAATGTGCGGATGACTCGCCTGATCGATGGCCTGACCCCCTGCGGCCCCGTCGCCGACCCCAAGGCCGCCGAGCGCGCCCACAGCGTCGTCCGCGCCGCGGCCGAGGAGGGCGGCTGGACCGACCTCCTGGAGCGGGCCTGGCCCGCCCTGGCCCCGGTCTTCGGCGCGTCCCCCTACCTCACCAGCCTGGCCCGCCGCGACCTGCCGCGCCTGCGCGACCTGCTGGAGGCTGACCCCGACGCGCGGTTCGACGACCTGCTGGCCCGCACCGCCGCCCTCGCCGATGTCAGCTACGAGCCCGCCAAGGTGGGCCTGCGCAAGCTCAAGGCCGAGGCCCACCTGCTCATCGCCCTGGCCGATCTGGGCGGGGTCTGGGACTTGGACGCGGTCACCGGCGCCCTCGCCCACTTCGCCGACGCCGCCCTCACCACCGCGCTCACCGTGGCGGCCCGCAGCGAGGTCGAGGCCGGCCGCCAGACCGCCGTGGGGGAGGGGCCGGCGGGACCGGTCCCCGGCTATTTCTGCATCGCCATGGGCAAGCACGGCGCCTACGAACTCAACTATTCCAGTGACATAGACATCTCGGTCTTCTACGAGCCCGAGGCCCTGCCTCTGGTCGAAGGCGTTGAATCCCAAGGCTTCGCCGTCCGCCTGACCAACAAGCTGTCCGAGCTGATGCAGGACAAGACCGGCGACGGCTACGTCTTCCGCACCGACCTGCGCCTGCGCCCCGACCCCTCCTCGACGCCCCTGGCCGTGCCGGTCGCCGCGGCCATGGACTACTACGAAAGCGTCGGCCAGAACTGGGAACGGGCGGCCTTCATCAAGGCCCGCGCCTGCGCCGGCGACACGCCCCGGGGCGAGGCCTTCCTCCAGGAGCTGACCCCCTTCATCTGGCGCAAGAACCTCGACTTCGCGGCCATCGCCGACATCCACTCCATCAAGCGCCAGATCCATGTCCACAAGGTCGACGACCGCCTGCAGGCCAAGGGGATGGACCTCAAGCTGGGGCGCGGCGGCATCCGCGAGATCGAGTTCTACGTCCAGACCCAGCAGCTGATCCTGGGCGGCCGCCACCCCGACCTGCGCTCGCCCCGCACCCTGGACGCCCTGGCCGCCCTCCACGCCGCCGGCCATGTCGCTCCCAAGGCCGCCCAGGAGATGACAGAGGCCTATGGCGTGCTGCGGGCCATCGAGCACCGCATCCAGATGCTGGCCGACGAGCAGACCCACAAGCTTCCGGACTCCGACATCGAGCGCGGCCGGGTCGCGGCCCTGGCCGGGTTCGCCAAGCTCAAGGCCTTCGACAGCGACATCGAGAAGACGCTGAAGGCCGTCAACCGCCGCTATGGCGAGCTCTTCCCCGACGAAGAGCAGCTGTCGTCCCGGTTCGGCAGCCTGATCTTCACCGGGGTCGACGATGATCCGGAAACCCTCGCAACCCTTGCCCGCATGGGGTTCTCGCAGCCGGCCAAGGTGTCCCAGACCATCCGCGGCTGGCATCACGGCCACATCTCGGCGACCCGCACGGAGCGGGGCCGGGAGCTCTTCACCCGCCTGGCCCCGCGCCTGCTTGAAGCGGCCAACGCCACCGGCGCGCCGGACATCGCCTTCCAACGCTTCAGCGACTTCTTCGGCAAGCTGTCGTCCGGCGTGCAGCTGCAGTCCCTGTTTCTGGCCCAGCCGCAGCTGTTCGAGCTGATCGTCCAGGTGATGGCCTACGCGCCGCGCCTGGCCAACACCCTGGCGCGGCGGCCCGCCGCCCTGGACGCCATGCTGGACGGCGACTTCTTCTCCGACATCGCCATCGAGGAGGATCGCCGGGTCATGGCTGCGGCCGTGTCCCAGTCCGACGGCTTCGAAGGCGCCATGGACGCTGTGCGCCGGGTGCATCGCGAGCAGGCCTTCCGCATCGGCGTCCAGGTGATGAGCGGCTCGGCCACCGCCGAGATCGCCGGCCACGCCTTCGCCGACCTCGCCGACCTCTGCATCGACACCCTGGCGCCGGTGTCCCTGACCGAGGCCGAACGCCTGGGCGGGACCTTCCCCGGCCAGGTCGCCGTCGTGGCCCTGGGCAAGTGCGGGTCGAGGGAGATGAGCGCCGGCTCGGACCTCGACCTGATGACCGTCTACCGCGCCGACGAACCGGCCGCCGTCTCGTCGGTGAAGGAGTGGAGCGCCGACCTCTTCTACGGCCGCTTCACCCAGCGCCTGATCGCCGCCCTGTCGACGCCCACCGGGGAGGGGGAGCTCTACGAGGTGGACATGCAGCTGCGCCCCTCCGGCACCAAGGGGCCGGTGGCGGTGAGCTTCGCCGCCTTCGAGGACTATTACGACCGCGAGGCCGAGACCTGGGAGCTGCTGGCCCTGACCCGCGCCCGGGTGGTCTGGGCAAGTTCGGCGGAGTTCGCCCAGGCCGCGACCCAGGCCATCGACACGGCGTTGCGGCGCCCTCGTGAGGCCGGCAAGACCGCCGCCGAGGTCCGCGAGATGCGCCAGCTGCTGGAACAGGAGCGGCCGCCCAAGGGCGACTGGGATCTGAAACTCTCGCCCGGCGGGCTGGTGGACATCGAGTTCGCCGCCCAGTTCCTGCAACTGGTGCACGCCCCGGCCGGTGGCCCCCTCGCGCCCAATACCGCCGAGGCCCTGGGCTTGGTCCTGGCGGCCGGCTTGGCGCAGAAGGGTCCCCTCGCCGACCTGCAGGAGGCCTGGCGGCTGCAGCAGAACCTGACCCAGCTCCTGAAGGTGGCCCTGCCCGACGGCGAGGACCCCGGCGAGGAACCTAAGGCTTTCAAGGCCCTGCTGGCCCGGGCCGGAGGCGTGAAGGACTTCAAGGGCCTGCGCGCCAAGCTCGCCCGCGCCCGCGTCGCCGCCCGGCATGCCTACGACATCATTGTGCAAACTTGAGCGACGGATATGGGCCGACGGACCGTTGAACTCGTGACGGTCCGCAAGCTCGTCGAAAGGATCCTATGAAGCGCCTCCTGATCACCGCCGCCTTCCTGGCCATGGCCAGCTCCGCCCACGCCCAGATGGGCCGGGGACCTGACCTCGACCTGGACAAGGACGGCAAGGTCACCTTGGCCGAGTTCAAGAAGGTCCAGGCCGACTCCATGCTGGGTCGGCTGGACGGCGACAAGGACGGCAGGATCACCAAGGCGGAAAGCAAGTCCATGGAGGCCCTGGCCGCGCGTTTTGGCGGGGCGAAGGCGGCCTCCCGCATCGCCGAGATGTGGAGCAAGGGCGACGCCAACAAGGACGGCGCACTGTCGCGCGCCGAACTCGACGCCGGCTCCAAGCGTCGCTTCGATCAGGTCGACGCCAATCGTGATGGCTGGCTTAGCAAGGACGAACTGGCCACCATGCGCCAGAACCGGGGCCGTGCTGGATAGCCCGCCCATCACCGCCGCCCGGGGCGAGGTCAGGTTTGGACTCAGATCCGGACGAAGAGCTGCTGGCGCGCGTGGCGCGGGGAGATCCCGCCGCGGTGCGGGCGCTCGCCGCCCGCAAGCTGCCGCGCCTGCTCGCCTTGGCCGGGCGGATGCTCGGCGAAGCATCGGAGGCCGAGGACGTGGCGCAGGAGGCGATGATCCGCGCGTGGCGTCAGGCGCCGACCTGGGCGCCGGGCGCGGCCCGTTTCGACACCTGGCTGCACCGGGTGACCCTCAACCTTTGCTACGACAGGCTGCGTCGCCGCCGAGAAATTCCAACCGAGACGCCACCCGAGCAGTCCGACGAGGGGCCGGCGCCCGACCGGGGGCTGGAGGCCTCAGATGTCGGTCGACGGGTGGCCGCGGCCATGGCTGTCCTGCCGGACCGCCAGCGGGAGGCGGTCGCGCTGTGCCACTATCAGGAGATGACCAATATCGAGGCCGCAGCGGTCATGGGTGTCAGTGTCGAGGCCCTGGAGAGTCTGCTGTCGCGGGGCCGGCGGGCCCTGCGGTCGGCGCTCTCGGATATGATGGCGCCATGAGGGGGCAGGCATGACGCGGGAGCGGTTCCTGGAACTGGCGGAGGCCCATGGCGGGTCGACGGCGCGCTGGCCGGCCGCCGAGCGCGAGGCGGCCGCAGCGCTCATGGCGGCGGCGCCGGACTTCGCCCGCGAAGCGCTCGCCGACGCCGACCGCCTCGACGCGGTCCTGGACGCCTGGGCGCCGCTCAGCGTCCCGCACGGGATGCGCGAGGCCGTGATCGCGGCGGCGCCGACCGCACGGTCTCGGTGGAACCTGCGGACCTGGCTGCTGGGCGCCGGTGTGGGGGCCGGCCTGGCCGGGGCCTGCGCGGCGGGCCTGGTGGCTGGAGTCGCGCTGTCGGCGAACCTCTCCTCCGCCACCGACGCGCCCGAGGCGCTGAGCGCCGCCATGATCGGCTACGACGATCTCCCAGAGACGAGCGAAGGCGCCTGATGCCCAGCCAACGCACCCTTACCGTGGCCCTGGTGGCGTCGGTCGCCCTCAACCTCTTCGTCATCGGCGCGGTGGTGGGCGGTGTCGTCGTCGGCCACCGCGTGCGGGAAGCGGCGCAGGCCCCCGAGCGTCCCCGCCAGCCGCTATGGAGAGCGGCCGACGCCCTGCCTCCTGAGCGCCAGCGAGCCTATCGCCAGTTGCTGCGGGCCGAGGCCGGTGGGGTGGGCGGGCAGATGAGCGAAGCCCGCCAAGCGCGGCGGGAAGCCTGGGCCGATCTCGGCGCCCAGCCCCTGGACGGCCCCGCCATCTCCAGACGCCTGGCCGAGGCTCGGGCGCTTGAGATGACCGCGCGCGGCGGTGTGGAGGATCGCATCGTGGCCTTCGCAGCCACCCTGCCGCCGGCGGAACGCGCGGAGCTGGCCAAGGGCTTGGCGCGGAGTGGGCCAGGCGGCCGTGGCCCGCGCGAACGCCGGCAACCCTAGGCGGCGGCGACCCCGGCCAGGGCCGCGCCGGTCTGGCGGATCGGCAGGGAGAAGCTGACCATGGTGCCCTCGCCGGGCGCGCTCTGCATATCCAGCGCCCCTCCGTGCATCTCCACCAGGGACTTGGTGAGCGCCAGGCCCAGCCCCGTCCCCTGAGTGGTCTTGGAGTGCTGGTTCTCCACCTGCTCGAAGGGCCGCGCCAAGCGCGCGAGGTCGTCCTCGGCGATGCCGATGCCGGTGTCCTGAACGCTGATGCGGATGCGCTCGCCCAGGGGGTCGTGACGCCCCTCGGCGCGGATGGTCACCCGGCCTCCGCGCGGCGTGAACTTGATGGCGTTGGAGAGCAGGTTCAGCAGGATCTGCTTGACCGCCCGATAGTCGGCCTCGATCTCCGGCAGGTGCTGCGGGAAGTCGATGGCCAGGGCCAGGCCGGTCGCCTCGGCGCGGTTGCGCACCAGCCGCACAGCGTCCTCGGCCACCTCCTCCAGGGCGATGGGCTCGAACTTCAGGCTCATCTTGCCCGCCTCGATCTTCGACATGTCGAGGATGTCGTTGATCAGGGCCAGCAGGTGCTGGCCCGACGACAGGATGTCCTGTGAGTAGCCCTTGTAGCGCTGGTCGCCCAGCGGACCGAACATCTCCTGGACCATGATCTCGGAGAAGCCGTTGATGGCGTTCAACGGGGTGCGCAGCTCGTGGCTCATATTGGCCAGGAACTCGGACTTGGCCTTGTTGGCCCCCTCGGCCCGGACCTTCTCCATCTCGTACTTGCGCGCCAGCTCGGAGAGCTGTTCCTGGCTGCGTTCTAGGCCGACAACGGCCTTCTGCAGCGCCTCTTCGTTCAGGCGCCGCGCCTCTTCCTGGGTCTTGATGGCGGTGATGTCGGCGGCGCTCATCACCAGGCCGCCCTCGGCGGTTCGGCGCTCGGAGATCTGGATCCAGCGGCCGTCATTGAGCTCGGCCTCACGCACGCCCTTGCGGCCGTCCGACGCGTCCATCTCCTGCTTGATGGCCAACTGTGCGAAGCGGTTCACCTGCTCGCGCGACGCGCCGGGCTTCAGCAGCCGAGGCTCAAGCGAGAAGAAAGTCCGGTAGTTCTTGTTGCACATCAGCAGGCGGCCGTTGCGGTCCCAGAGGACGAAGGCCTCCGACACGCTCTCGATGGCGTCGCGCAGGCGGTTCTCGGCGGCCTGGGCGCGGGCCTGGGCCATGCGCTCCTCGGTGACATCCAGGGCGACGCCGATGATCCGCGAGTAGCCGTCCCGGTCCTTGTCGCCAAAGGCCTGGCCCCGGGCGTCGATCCAGGTGGGTCTTCCGCCCTGCATGGAAGGGACGCGGAACGAGACGTCGAAGCCGCCATAGACTGCGGCGGTGGAGAGCGCCTGGCGCAGGCGGTCGCGGTGGTCGGCCGACACCCGCTCCAGCACCGCCTGGCCATCGACGATGCCGCCGCCGCCCCAGCCGAAGATAGCGCCGGTGACGTCAGACATGAACATCTTGTCGTTGGACAGGTCCCATTCCCAGATTCCGCAGCGCGCCGCCTCCACCGCCAGCCGGAACCGCTGCTCGGAATCGACGAAGGCTTTCTGAGCGTTCTCCACCCGGTTGCTCTGGTTGAGCAGCAGCAGGCCCAGAAGGAAGGCCGCGGCCAACGGGGTCAGCAGCCAGGCCAGTTGCTCGGTAGAGGTCTGGATCTCCATGGGCGCGGAGCTCGCCCCGGCCAGCACATAGAGGCTTCCGCCGAGGGCGGGACGGGCGGCGAGGTCCAGTGAGGCGCCGTCCGGCCCCTGGGCCCGGCTCAGGCCGCCGTCCAGCTTCAGCTCTTCCGGCGTGGTGGCGAAGGCGGCGTTGACGGTGTCGGCCGCGACGACGCCGTTGGCCGGGCTGGCGACGAGGATGCGCCCCTCCGGGGTGGCGACGGCCTCGGGCCTGGTCTTGGAGAGCCAGGCGCCGAGATGGGTCGGATCTCCAGCCGCCACGATCCAGCGCTGGCCCTTGGTGGTGGCCGCCGAGGTGGCGGCGGCCAGGGCCGGGGCGCTCTGGCTGGTGACGCCCTGCCAGACTTCGCGCTTGGAGTCCTCGGCGCCCTTGGCCAGTTCCTTCCAGTCGAGGCCACCCGGCGGGCCGGCGACCGCCACGATTTCATTGTCGGAGATCACCGCGATGGCCACGGCGGCGCCTGCTGAGGCGCGCAGGCCGCTCTCGGCGGCGGCCATGGGCTGGTCGCCGTCCCGCTGAAGGGCCTCGCGCGCCGCCAGTAGTCCGCCGCGCAGAGCCGCGGCCTCGGCGTCCAGGTGAGCGGCCACGGCCTCGGCTCGGCTGGGCAGGGCGGCGTTGGCGGCGGTGGTGATCTGCGGCTCGCGCTGGATACGCGCCACCGCGAAGGCCGTGTAGACCGCCAGCAGCAGCAGGGTGGAGAGGATGGCGATGCGGGCGAAGGTTTGGGTCGGCAGCGCTCGGACGCCGGGCGCGTTGTCGCGCCCCTGAGGCCGAATGGCCTCGGCGTCCTCACCCCCGCGTCTGGCCAACGCCCGTCGCTCCTAAACCCGAGTCACCCAATATGCGAGTCTAGGCGAGCGCTCCCCCCGCGTCACGAGAGTCATAGGGTCACAGCGCTGTCGGCGGTCGCTATTTGCGCCTGCGGTCCTTGCGGCGCTCCGGACCCTTGTACTTCGGGTCGTCCACCCGCCGCCGGTCGGGGCCGAAATAGCCGGAGCTTGACCGCACATAGGCGCGCGGATGATCGATCACCGACATGATCCGCTTCATCAGGTCCGCGGGGGTGAAGGGCTTCACGCAAAACTCGTTCACCCCGGAGTCGCGGGCGGCGTAGACCCGCTGGCGGTCAGCGTGGCCGGTCAGCATGATGATCGGCACATAGGGCGTAGGGCTGGTGTCTTCGTGGCGCAACCACCGGGCCAGGGTGACCCCTTCTTCCTCGCCCATCATGTAGTCGAGGATGATGATGTCGATCATCGCCGCGCCCGGCAGGGTGCTGGCTTTGATCTTGGCCTTGGCTTCGGTGATGGTCTTGGCTTCCACGACGGAATCCACCCCGAACCCGCGCAGCATCGTCTTGACCAAGTCGATGGCGTGAATGTTGTCGTCCACCACCATGAAATTGATGCGGCTAAGCGAGACGGACATGTACGGCTGTTTCCCTAGGTCAGGCCCGTGGGCGCCAGTCTGCGCCAGCATCGTCCACCCGGCTGATTTTCAACAAGATTCGGGTCGGCGGCAATCTCCGATACCGGGCCTAGTCCGCGAGGGCCTTGGTCGCCAGCTCATAGACGTTCTTGGATAGGCCTTCGGTGGCGGCGATACGCTGGAGCTCCGCCCTCATCAATGCCCCCAGTTCGGGGACATAGCGACGCCAGCCGCCCAGCCGCTCGACGAACCGCGCGGCGGTCATGGGATTGAACCCGTCCACCACCAGGATGATGTCGGCCAGGAAGCGGTAGCCGGCCCCGCTGGGGTCGTGGAAGCGGGCCGGATTGCCTGTGGCGAAGCCGGAGACCAGGGCCCGCAGGCGATTGGGGTTCTTCTGGTCGAAGGCGGGGTGGGCGGTGAGACCCATGACCCGACCAAGAGCCCCATCAGAGGGGTCGCGGCCCTGCAGAGAGAACCACTTGTCGATGACCAGGGGCTCGCTCTTCCAGCGTTCGTAGAAGTCCGCCAGGGCCGCATCGAAGGCTTCGCCGCCCAACAGCATGAGGGCGTTCAGGCCGCCCATGGCGTCGGTCATGTTGATCGCCGCCCGATAGTGGCCGTCAGCCAGGGTGGCGATCTCGGCTCGGGGGTTTGCGGCAAGCAGGTCCAGTGCGGCGTTGCGCAGGGCGCGGCGCCCTGCGCTCGCGGCGTCGGGTGAGAACTCGCCGAGCTCCTGCAGGCCGATGTGCAGGCGCTTCAGGTCGTCTTCCAGGTGCAGGGCCAGGCGTGTGCGCAGGGCCTCGCGCGCCTCATGAATGGCGGCGGGGTCGGCGGGCTTCATGGCCATGGCCAGGTCAGCCTCGGAAGGCAGGGCGAGCAGCAGCGCCTTGAACGCCGGATCGGCGGCCTGGTCGGCTAGGCCGCGGCCCAGGGCCTCGGCATAGCGTTCTTCGCCCACCTCGTCGGGCCTGCCGGCGGCGCGGCTTGAGATTAGGGCGCGGGCCAGATCCTGACCGGCCTCCCACCGGTTGAACAGGTCCGGGTCACCGGCGAGTTGGACGTAGCGGTCCTTGGGCTGGGCGTCGGTTTCCAGAGTCACGGGCGCCGAGAAGCCGCGCAGGGCCGAGACCACGGGCGCGGACTCGACGCCGGTGAAGGTGACGCTGGTGGAGGCGCCGTTCAGCACCACCACGGTCTCGTCCAGGGCTGTCCCGTCGCGCAGGAAGGCCTGGGTGCGGCCCTCGCCGTCCAGAAGGCCGATGCGCACCGGTAGCGGCAGGGGGCGCTTGGTGGGTTGGCCAGGCGTCGGCGCGGTGGCCTGGGTCAGGTCGATTTTCAGGGTGCGGGCGTCGGCGTCATAGCTGTGCTTCAAGCTGAGGTTCGGCGTGCCGGCCTGCTCGTACCAAGCGAAGAACTCGGTCAGATCCTCACCGGTGACGTCGGCGAAGCAGCGGATGAACTCCTCCACCGTGGTGGCATGGCCGTCCCATCGGTCGAAATAGAGATCCATCCCTTCTCGGAATTTCTCATCCCCGATCAGGGTCTTGAGCATCCGGATCACTTCGGCGCCCTTCTCGTAGATGGTCGCGGTGTAGAAGTTGTCGATCTTCAGATAGCTGCCGGGGCGCACCGGGTGCGCCAGGGGCCCCTGGTCCTCGGAGAACTGCCGGGCGCGCAGGGTCTTCACGTCCTTGATGCGCTGGACCGCCTCGCCGCGCATGTCGGCCGAGAAGCTCTGGTCGCGGAAGACGGTCAAGCCCTCCTTCAGGCACAGCTGGAACCAGTCGCGGCAGGTGATGCGGTCGCCAGTCCAGTTGTGGAAGTACTCGTGGGCCACGACGCTTTCGATGCGCTCATAGTCGAGGTCCGTGGCGGTCGCCGGGTCGGCCAGCAGCAGGGAGGAGTTGAAGATGTTCAGCCCCTTGTTCTCCATGGCCCCGAAGTTGAAGTCGCGCACGGCGACGATCATAAACAGGTCCAGGTCGTATTCGCGGCCGAACACCTCCTCGTCCCACTTCATCGAGCGCTTCAGCGCGTCCATGGCGTAGGCGGCCCGGTCGGACATGCCGGGGTCCACATAGATCTTCAGGTCGACGGCGCGGCCGCTCATGGTCACCAGCTTGTCGGCCAGTTCGTCCAACTCGCCGGCCACCAGGGCGAACAGATAGGCGGGCTTGGGGAAGGGGTCGTTCCAGACAGCGTAGTGACGGCCGCCGGGCATGACGCCGGATTCCATCAGGTTGCCGTTGGAGAGCAGGCGGTGGAAAGCCTTGTCGGCCTCGACCCGCACGGTGAAGCGCGACAGTACGTCGGGGCGGTCGGCGAACCAGGTGATCTTGCGGAAGCCCTCGGCCTCGCACTGGGTGCAGAAGCGGCCGCCGGACATGTAGAGCCCGTCGAGGGCCTTGTTGGCCTCCGGGTCGATCTCGACCTCGGTTTCCAGCACGAAGCTGTCGGGGACATTGGGCACGGTCAGGTATTCGGCGTCGATGGTGCGCTCACTCTCGTCCAGCACCTTGCCGTCCACGGCCACCGAGATCGGCCTGAGCCGTTCGCCATTCAGCACCAGGGGCTCGGTGTGCTCGCCGTTGCGGGTGATCGACAGGCGCGCCTTCACCCGGGTGGCGTTGGGCGCCAGGTCGAAGACCAATTCGGTCGTGTCGATCCGGAAAGCGGGCGGGCGGTAGTCGGTGAGCCGGATGGGCTGGGGAGTCTCTGTGCGCATCCCCAAGGATTTAGGCCATCCCGGTCGCCAGGGCGAGCGCCGCGGCTGCGAAAGTCGCGCCGACCGCCGTGTCGCCTGCGCCACGCGCAACAGGCTTCAAACGGTTGTTTGAGTTTTGTCAAAGCTGAGCTTGCGAGATGGCGCGATGTCCCCGCCAGCACGGCGCTCCCTCCGTGCCTTGAGGGGAAAAAGAAGATGAAAGTCACCACCTACGCCCTGGCCCTTGGCGCGGCGCTCGCCCTGGCCGGAACCGCCCAGGCCCAGGACTTCCAGGTCAAGGAAAAGGGTCTCCTGATGCTGAACGTCCGCGCCACGGCGATCTCGCCGACGGCCGACGACGCCATCACCACCGCCGCCGGCGCGCCCACCGGCCTGCACGTCGATGTCAAGGACGACTACAAGCCGTCGCTGGGCCTGTCCTACTTCCTCACCGACCACGTCGCGGTCGAGGTGATCGCCACCACCAGCCAGCACACCATCAAGGCGCAGGGGCCGGGAACCGACGTCACCGTGCACAAGACCTGGGTCCTGCCGCCGGTGGTCTCGCTGCAGTATCATTTCGCACCGACCGCCAAGGTCAGCCCCTATGTGGGCGCCGGCGTGAACTACATGCTGTTCCACAGCGGCAAGGATCAGAACGGCTTCAAGGTGAAGCTGGACGACGGCTTCGGCTACGCCCTGCAGGCCGGCGTCGATGTCGCCGTCAAGGGACCGTGGAGCGCCAACGTCGACGTCAAGAAGGTGTTCTTCGAGACCGACGCCAAGATCAACGGCGGCGCGCTGAAGTCCAAGGTGAAGCTTGACCCCTGGGTGCTCTCGGTGGGCTTCGGCTACAAGTTCTAGCCCGCTACTCGGCGGCGTGGGGAGCCGATTCAGCTATCGGCTCATCCACGCTGGCCGGGACCTCCTTGAGGTACTGGTCGATCTTCATCGCCTGCTCGGCCAGGCGCTGCAACTCGGGGGGCGCGCCAGGAGTCTCCTCGATCACCGCCATCAGGCCCCGGGCGACGAACAGCAGGCGGGTTGACGAGGCGATCAGCCGGGCCTGGAACTCGATCTTGTGAGGATCGCGGTCGTACTCGGCGCCCGGTGTGCGCCAGCCGCCCCAATCATTGGCGTCGGTGACCACCACCGGGTAGCTGCCGGGATAGGGGTGGTGGCGGCAGTTTTCCGGCGTCTGCCACTTGTTGCGGGCACGCAGCAGCCGCCAGTTGGCGCCGTCCTCGGCCAATGTGTCGTCGGGCTCCTGCTCGGGCTTCAGCTCGTGGGCCTGGAAGTCGCGGCCCAGGCCGACGTCGTAGGTGACCCGCACGGGCTCGTCGAAGCCGCGCGCCCAGACCGGCACCAACTTCTCGATGACCGCCCAGGCGCCAACGCTCTCGACCCAGACGCGCTGGTTCTTCTGGAATATCGCCTTGGCCATCCGCACGCCCTTCGAGCTCACCCACAGGGTCCGCATAAGACCCTGAAATCCTTGACGCAAGGTCAATCTTTCCACGGCCCGCGAGGCGCGTATGTTGACGCGCGAGGAAACTTCAACCGGCCGAAATCGGCGGATGGGCGAGCATGAATTTCGATTTTTCGGACGACCAAAAATTCCTGAAGGCCGAGGCGCGCAAGTTCCTGGAGGCCAACTGCCCCACCAGCCGCGCCCGGGGCGTCCTGGAAGACAGCGCCGCAGGCTATGACGCGGCCCTCTGGAGATCGGTGGCCGCCCAGGGCTGGCTGGGGGCGGCGATCCCCGAGGAATTCGGCGGCCTGGGTCTTGGTCACCTGGAACTCTGCGTGATCGCCGAGGAGCTGGGACGTGCGGTCGCGCCGATCCCGTTCGCCTCCACCGTCTACTTCCTGGCCGAGGCCGTGATGCTGGCCGGCAGCCAGGAGCAGAAGGCCGACCTGCTGCCCAGGATCGCCGCCGGCGAGATCATCGGGGCCATCGCGACCTCGGAAGGCCCCGGCGCGACGACGGCGGCCACGCTTCAGTCGACCGTCACTGAGGGCAAGCTCACCGGGGTGAAGATCCCGGTCACCGATGGCGGCATCGCCGACGTGGCGCTCGTCCTGGCGAAGGAGGGCGGCAAGCCTGGCCTGTTCCTGGTGGAGCTGACCGGCGAGGGTGTCACGCGCGAGGCGGTGAAGACGCTCGATCCCACCCGCGACGCCGCCAAGCTGACCTTCAAGGACGTCCCGGCTCGCCGCGTGGGCGCCGTGGGCGCCGGCATGGAGCTGGTGGAGCAGATCTTCGACCGGGCCGCGGTCCTCATCGCCTTCGAGCAATGCGGCGGATCGGACCGCTGTCTGGAGATGGCCAAGGAATATGCGCTCGAGCGCTACGCCTTCGGTCGGGTCATCGCCTCGTACCAGGCCATCAAGCACAAGCTGGCCGACATGTACGTCAAGAACGAGCTGGCGCGATCCAACGCTTACTACGGGGCCTGGGCGCTCAACACCAATGCGCCCGAGCTACCGGTGGCGGCCAGCGCCGCCCGCATCGCGGCGTCAGACGCCTACTGGTTCGCCTCGAAGGAAAATATCCAGACCCACGGCGGCATCGGCTTCACCTGGGAGATGGACTGTCACCTCTTCTACCGCCGTTCGCGGCAGCTCAGCCTGGTGGCCGGGGCGCCCCGAGTCTGGAAAGAACGCCTCGTCAGCCACCTCGAACGCCGCAACGCGGCGGCCGCCTAAGGGACCTCGGATCATGGATTTCAACGACAGCCCCGACGAAGCGGCCTATCGCCAGCAGGTCCGCGATTGGCTCGACGCCAACGCCCCCAAGACCCGCATCGCCGGTGACCCTGAGGGTGGCGACGGCCTTGCCGCCTCTAAGGCCTGGCAGGCCAAGAAGGCCGAAGCCGGCTACGCCTGCATCACCTGGCCCAAGGAGTGGGGCGGGCAGGGCGGAACCCCGGTGCAGAACGTAATCTTCAGCCAGGAGGAGGCCCGGTACCCGATCCCCGGCAATCCGTTCCAGATCGGCCTGGGGATGTGCGTTCCCACGGTGATGACTTTCGCCGACGAGGAGACCAAGAAGCGCTTTGTCGGCCCCGCCCTGCGCGGCGAGGAGATCTGGAGCCAGCTGTTCTCGGAACCCTCCGGCGGCTCGGACGTCGCCGCCTCGCGGACCAAGGCTGAACGCGCCCCGGACGGCTCCGGCGACTGGATCATCTCGGGCCAGAAGGTGTGGACGACCGGCGCCCAGTTCTCGGACTTCGGGATCGTCATCACCCGGACCAGCCCGGACAAGCCCAAGCACAAGGGCCTGACCATGTTCTGGATCGACATGAAGGACCCCGGCGTCGAGGTGAAGCCCATCCACCAGATGTCGGGCGGGTCGGGATTCAACGAGGTGTTCTTCACCGACGTCCGGGTCAAGGACAGCCAAAGGCTGGGGGCTGTCGACGAGGGCTGGAAGGTCAGCCTGGTGACCCTGATGAACGAGCGGCTGGCGGTGGGCGGTCAGACCGGAGCCGGGTGGCAACAATTCATGGAGGCGGCGCGCAATACGCCCGGCCTTGATGGCGGCTCGGCCCTGCAGGACGGGGCGCTGCGGGAGAAGCTGGCGGACTGGTACGTCCAGGCCGAGGGCCTGAAACACACCCGCAACCGCACGATGACGGCGCTGTCGCGGGGGCAGACGCCAGGGCCGGAGAGTTCGATCGGCAAGATCATCTCGGCGGTTCAGATGCAGGAACTCGGCAATACAGCCATCGAGATGCTGGATCAGTACGGCATCATTGACGATCCGGAACTGGCCTCGCTGAACGGCGCCTTCCACTTCTCGCTGATGTTCGGGCCGGGCCTTCGCATCGCGGGCGGCACCGACGAGATCCTGCGCAACATCATCGCCGAGCGGGTGCTGGGCCTGCCGGGCGACATCCGGGTCGACAAGGACGTGCCCTTCAAGGACATGCCCACCGGCCGTTAGGCGCGCCAGGCGAGGGGTTGCGGCGCCGCGGAGTTCATCACCAGCTCCCCATAGAGCCGGGTGAGGCCTTCGAAGGTCCGCTCCCAACTATGGCGCAGCTCGGCGCGGGCGCGGGCGGCGGCCGACAGCGCGCCCAGGTCGCGGGCGAACAGGGCTTCGATGGCGTCGGCGAGGCCGCCTGGATCGACGTCGTGGGCGAGCTGGCCGACCTCGTTGTCGATCAGCTCGGAGACACCGCCGCGCGACGGGCCCACCACCGGCAGGCCGGCGGCCAAGGCCTCCAGGATCACCAGGCCGAAGGGCTCGTTCTCGTTGGCGTGGACGCAGGCGTCGCAACTGGCGATTAGGCTGGCCAGGGCGACCGGGTCGGACTCGTAGTCCAGGCTGATGACCCGGGGCGAGATGCGCACATCCTTGCCCGCGCCCACGAGGACCAAGTGGTAGGGCTCGCCCAGGCGCTCGACGGCGCAGACGATGGACTCGATGTTCTTCTCCCGCGCCGGGCGGCCAGCGAAGACCAGGATGCGGGCGTCCCAGGGCAGGCCCAGGCGTTGGCGCAGGCCGCCGGGATCGGCTCTCCGAGGGTGGAAGAGCTCTGTGTCCACGCCAAGCATCTGGACGCTCACCTTTTCCACGCCGGCCTCGGCTAGACGGAGGGCCATGTGGCGGCTGGGGGCCACCACGCGGTCGAAGCGATGATAGATGTCGGCCCAGCGCTTCATCGCCGGGGCTTGGGCCCATTCACCAAAGTGCAGGGCGGCGAGCGCCGCGGCGTCTGTGTGGCAGAAGCCCACGACCGGGACGCCCAGCGCCTCGCCAGCGTCGAGGGCCGCATGACCGGGCACAAAGATGTCGCCGGCTTCGATGATATCGGGCGCCAGCATCCGCAGCACCGTCTCCCACTTCGCCGTGCTGGCCGGCATGCGATAGCCGTCGCCGAAGGGAAGGCGCGCGGCGGCCACGGTGACCACGCCGGGTTCGGCCAATCCTGTCGTTGCGCCCGGCGTCACCAGGGTGTGGCGAATGTCGGGACGGCGTTTGGCCAGCCATGCCTGCTTGGCGCCCAGGTACCGCTTCACCCCGCCGGAGCGCGGCGCGTACATCATGGTGGTGTCGATCAGGTGGAAGCCCACCCGGCCAGGAGCGCCGAAATAGGGCGCCTCGGAAGGGTCCAGGCGGATCAGGTTGTCCTGGTCTGGAGCGGTGACGTCGTACAAGCGAGCGCCCTTGTCTTGAGGTGGTCCTCCTCAGGCAACGAACGGCGCGACCGTTTGTTGCGGCCGCGCCCGTGTGGAAGGACGAACTCAGTGCGGCCGTCTTAGTTTCCCGATTCGTTGACGGTTTTTGTCTCCCCGGCGGCGCGCGCCAATTGCACGAACTCCGCTCTCAGGCCGTAGGGGTCGGACCCGCGGGCGGTCTGGGCCAGGTCGCCCACCGCCTTCCAGCCGAAGTCGGGCGACAGCCAGGGGTCGCCGCGCAGCTTCTGGCCAAACCCGGCGACGGCGAGCGCCCAGCGGGTCGCCTCGGGCGCGTCGAGAACCCGAGCATAGGTGTCGCCGGCGCCGATCGGGCGTTCGATCAGCTTGGAGGTCTGACCGCCCGGCAGCTTGTAGCGGACTTTCAGGAAGGCGATCTCGCCACCGGACGCGGCGCGAGGCGCCGGGGCGCCGTAGCGAAGGGGGTCGCTGGAAGGCCGGGCCCCGGCCGGCGTCACCTCATAGAGCGCGGTGACCGACGTGCCGGAGCCCACCTCGCCGGCGTCCACTCGGTCATTGTTGAAGTCCTCGCGGTTCAACAGCCGGGTCTCGTAGCCGATCAGCCGGTACTCGCTGGCCGCCCTGGGGTTGAACTCCACCTGGATCTTCACGTCGTCGGCGATGGGGAACAGCGAGCCGGAGAAGTCGTCGCGGAAACTCTTGCGCGCCTCGTTCAGGGTGTCGATGTAGCCGGCGGTCCCGTTGCCGTTCTGAGCCAGGGCCTGCATCAGGGTGTCGTTGTAATTGCCCTCGCCCAGGCCGTAGACCGAGAGGTAGACGCCGGTCTTGCGCTTGGCGGCTACGAAGTCCGTAAGCTTGGCGGGGTCGGCGACGCCGACATTGAAATCGCCGTCGGTCATCAGGATCACCCGGTTGACCGCCTTGGCGTCGAAGTTCTGCACCGCCAGGTCATAGGCCAGGGCCAGGCCCTGGCCGCCGGCGGTGGAACCCCCGGATTCCAGGGCGCCGAGCGCGCAGCGCATCTTCAGCTTTTCCCGCCCGCTCGTCGGGGCCAGCACAGCCCCCGCCGAGCCGGCATAGGCCACCATGGAGACCCGGTCCTGGGGGCGGAGCTGGTCCACCAGCAGGTTCAGGGCCTTCCGCGCCAGGGGCAGCTTGTTCTCGGCCGACATCGAGCCGGACGTGTCGATCAGGAACACCAGGTTGAGCGGCGGCTCCTGGGCGCGAGGGATGTCGTAGCCCTGCAGGCCGATGTGGACGATCTGGCGGTCGGTCGACCAGGGGGAGGGGGTCACCGCGACGAAGGGTTTGAAGGGGACCTGGGCGTCGGTGGGCTGTGCGTAGCCATAGTCGAAATAGTTGATCAGTTCCTCGACCCGCACCGCGTCGCGGGGCGGGCTCTGGCCGTCATTGAGGAACCGACGGACATTGGCGTAGGCGGCGGTGTCCACATCCACAGAGAAGGTAGAGACCGGCTCCTGGGCCGTCTGCTTGATCGGGTTGGCCTGGGCGTTGGGGTAGCGTTCGGTATTGACCTCGCCAGGCATGGGGCCGGGCCGATAGGCGCCGGCGGGCAACATCTCCTGCATAGGAGCGGCCCTGGCGGCCGGATAGGGCGTGGGCGGGGGCGGCGCCATGGCCATCGAGGGCGCGTACATCACGCCGCCGCCAATGCGGCCGCGTCGACTGTAAAAATCACGCCGATCATCGGCCTTGGGGAAGCCCAGGGCCTCGCAGGCGGCGGGGGTGGCGGTCCCGTCTCGAATCGCCGGGGCCGCCATCGGAGCGGCGGGCGCCGCGCCGGACGCCACAACTGTAAGCAAGCAAAGCGAGACGCGACTTAAGTTCCGTAAAGCGGCCATCGTTCTCAGCGCTCCGAATAAGTCCCTCAAGGTGCAGCTTGGCGCGCCATCTGCGGCGAAAACGCGACGAACTGACGGCCTGGCGGAGGCAGCGTTGTTCACTCGCCATTCAGGCGAGTCTTAACAGTTTGAAACGTCACCGTCCCAAGCTTGACAGGGGGCGGGGGCAAGACGCTAGTGGACAGTTCAACTATGGTTAACGCTTAAGGGGGAGCGCATGGCCATTTTCCATGAAGCAGCCCTCGGCATGCGTCGCGTCGCCCGCGTGGGCCTGACCTTGGCGGTCCTGGCCGCCATCATCCCGCTCAGCGGCGGCTGCCAGCCCAAGGACAGTCCTGACGGCGGCGGCGGCCGAAGCGGCGGCCACGCCGTGGGCGGGCCAGCCTGCCCGCGCCCCCAGGCGGGTATCGGCGTGCAGCCGCAATTCAACGCCCAGGAACAGGAGATCCGCGCCCTCCGGCGTCAGGGGTTCCAGGGGGATTTCTTCGCGCAGATCGACCTGGCCCGGCGCTATTCAGGCCGCGACGCCCAGGAGAAGAACCTGGCCGATCCAGTGGAGTCCGCCGTCTGGTACGAGATGGCGCTGTCCAACCCCGACGGCTATGCGCCGATCGTCGCCGGCGTCGATCCCAAGAAGGGCAGCCGTGGCGGCGCGGGCAACAAGCTCAACGACTGCCGCGCGGCGGAACGCCGGGGCGCCTATCTGGCCCTCGACCGCATGCTCGACCGCATGAGTTCCGACGAGCGCCAGCAGGTGCGTGACCGAGTGATCTATGTGCTTTCCAGCCAGGGCGCCGCGGGCTTCCGTACCCTGGCGCGCCTGCACGACGCCGCGTTTGGTCCGTTCGGCGATCCGTCTGATGGCTCGCCGGTGGACGCCCGCGACCTGAACCAGGTCAAGCCGCCGGCCGCTGCGACCCTGTTCACCCGCAACGACGTCGACGTCTATCTGTACAACTATCTCGCCGCCCAGGACGGCGACGTCGCGGGCTATGTGATGCTGAAGGACTTCGAGAGGTCTTCGGCCGAGCGGGCCTCCCTGGGATCCGACGCCGAGGCCAAGGCGCGGCGCTGGGTGCCCCCCTATGAGTTCTATCCGCCCCAGGCGCCTGACAGCGGCGTGCCCCATTCCGACGAGGCGGCCACCCTGGCCGAGGCCGAGGGCGTGGCCTTGGCTCGTATCGATGAGCTGCCCTTCCAGCACGTCGGCGCGGCCCTGGCCTATCTGCGGGTGATCCCGCAACCGGTCGGGTCTCTGAGCCAGATCTCGCCGGGCGATGTCCAGACCTTCCAGGCCATGCTGGGACGTCCCACCACCGGGGTGTTCACCCCTCAGGAAAAGGTGCGCGCCATCCAGTACGCGGCGGTGAACGGATCGTCGCGGTCACAGCTGGCCCTGGCCGTCATGTACGCCGAGGGCGTGGGTGTGGCGCGGGACTATGCGCGCGCCTTCCACTGGTTCGCGGAGGCTGACCGGCAGGGTAGCGCCGAGGCCAAGTACGCCATGTCGACCTATTTCTCGCTTGGTGTCTCCGGCGTGGCCGACCAGGACAAGGCCGCAGCCGTCTCCTACCAGATCGATGGCGCCCTTGCGGGCTTCAAGCCGTCGGCCCAGCGCCTGCGCGAAGTGCTGGCCCAGGTGGCGCGCACGCCGCGCCGTCCCACAGAAGGAACCTACCGGTGATCGCAATCGCCCTTCGCCGCCTGGCGGGCCTTGGCGCCGCCGCAGCCTGCGTCCTGTGCCTGGGTGTGGCCGGCGAGGCCCAGGCCCTTCCTGACGCCAAGATCGACCAGCAGATCCGGCCGAACTTCGGCATCCTGCTGGCGCCGCCGCTGCGCCACACCTATCGCCCCAGCGCCTGGAAGCCCCGGCGCGGCCATGGCGGCTACGGCCAGGGTGGCTACGGCCAGGGTGGCGGCTATCCTGGCTCCGGCGGTGTCCGCCGACCGCTCTACCTGGACTCCATCACCGTCGACTGCGCCGACGGCAGCGGCGGCGGCTCGCAGCTGGCCGACGCCATCTACAACCTCGCCGACAACGGCGTGCTCTACATCCGCTCGCGCGGCGGGGTTTGCCGCGAGACCCTAGAGATCGATCACCCGGTGATCATCGCCGGCGAGGGGCCGCCCGCCTTCGGCAATGTCGGCTCCGGCGTCGCCAAGCTGAGCCCGCCCGATGGGGCCCCCTGCATCCGGATCGCGCCCGGAGTGAAGGGCGTGGAGATCCGCGACCTGGTGATCGAGGCCAACCAGGGCGGCCGCAGCGCCTGTATCGAGGCGCAGGACGCAGATGTGGCCCTGATCCGCTCGTCGGTCCGCTACCAGGGCGACGCCTCGGCGATCTTCGTCCAGGGCGGCAGTCTGATCATGCGCAACAGCGTCGTCGAGGCGCGCACCAATGACGCCGCCATCCTGGCCGACGGCGCGGCGGTGGACATTCTGCAGTCCAAAATCAGCGCCGACGTGCGTGGCCTGGACATCACGCCCGCCCCTGGCCAGAGCCGGCTGGTGCAGGTGGGGGTGACTTCTCCGGGACCCGGCCTGCCGGGTTCGACGGCCATCACGGTGCGTGACCAGCGCAGCGGCGCCGGCAGCCTGCTGATCGCCAACAGCGTCATCCGCAACTGGATCACGGGGGTCTATGTCGACCGGGGCGCCGAGGTGGAGCTGACCCGCAACCGCATCATTCGCGTACGCCGCGGCGTGCTGTCGGACTACGGCAAGGTGCGCGTGCGCCAGAACGCCATCGCCGCCGATGAGTACGGAGCCTACTTCGCCGGCGGCCGCCCCGAGGTCGCGGGCAATCGCTTCATCGGCGCCGGTGTGAACTATGAGCGCGGCGTTGAGCCGATCACCGAGCCTAACTATGTCTATTCCCCGCAGGGTTGCGACTACCGCATGCCCCCCGGGGCCTATTGCCGGCCGATGACCGAGGCGCCCAGGGCGATCACCGACGAAAGCGGCTTCGACGCGTCGGGCCGCTATGGCTGGGAGGTCGACGGCTACGAACGCGGCTACGCCCGCGATGGCGCCCCAACCGCCCGGCCGCCGATCCCGTCGCGCAAGTCCAGGTTCGGCCGCCCGCCGCCGCCGCCGGCGGCCTATCCCTCGGGCTATTCGAACGCGCCGCCGCTGATGGGCGGGCCAGGCTACTGAATATCGAAGGCTGGCGAGCCGTTGACCGTGGCTGGGAAGGTCGGCGCGCGCCGTGCCTTGGTCGCCTGTTCAAAGGCGTAGCCTAGGGAGAGCAGCCGGGCCTCTGACCAGGCGGTTCCGATGAAGGAGAGCCCCACCGGAAGGCCCTCCACAAAGCCCATGGGCACGGTGAGGTGCGGATAGCCCGCTACGGCCGGCAGGGTGGAGGGTGAGCCCAGCCACCGGCCCCCGTTGATACGGTCCACCACCGAGGCGGGTCCGCCGCTCTCCGCCACCAGCACCTCGACCTTGGCGTCGCTCAGCAGCTTGTCGATGCCCTGGGGACCCGCCAGCCGCTTGGCGTCGGCCTTGGCCTTCAGATAGGTCGGGTCGTTCAGGCCGGGCGACGCCTGGGCTTCCAGAAAGATTTCCTGGCCGAACAGTGCGGT
The DNA here is from genome assembly GCF_042714595.1 of Phenylobacterium ferrooxidans. Classification (NCBI taxonomy): domain Bacteria; kingdom Pseudomonadati; phylum Pseudomonadota; class Alphaproteobacteria; order Caulobacterales; family Caulobacteraceae; genus Phenylobacterium; species Phenylobacterium ferrooxidans. The sequence continues at coordinate 47,794 of NZ_JAOTJD010000032.1, forward strand.
TTCACGGGGCTCGGCGGCATTGAAGGCGATCAACTCGGCCAGGGTGCGGGTCTTGACCTGGGCAGGCGCGGTGGAGGCGAGGTAGGCGTTCACGCCCGCCTTGAACTCAACCCTCAGCACCAGGTCCTCCAAGTCGTCGATCACCTTGCCGTCGGGGGGCGTGACCTCCACCAGCACCGCGCCGGTTGGCGGTTGACCAGACACGACGAGGGCCGCGCTCTCATCGAACGCGGCCCTGCCTGCGGTTCCGCCGATCCTGGGGGGAGGGGGAGCGAAACCTGTCTTTAAATTGGGTTGTCGGCCTACTTCTTCAAGACGTCGCGGGCGGCGTCCTTGAGGTTACCGACGCCCTTTTGAATCTTGCCGGCGGCGCGTTCGCCGGCGCCCTCGGCCTCCAAGCGTTCGTTGCCGGTCAGCTTGCCGGCGGCTTGTTTGATGGAACCGGAGGCGTCCTTGGCGGCGCCCTTGGCGATGTCCTTGTGCATGGCGATCTCCTGACTGATTGCGGCGGGGCGGGGGAACGCCCGTCGCCCTCTCTACGCATGGGCGCGGGAAGTTGTTCCCGTCAGCGCCGCAAGGTGCGCGCGGCCCTCGGTCTTCCGGCCGCTTCTAGCGGCGGAAGCAAGATGAGAGACGCCGATGTCGCCTACTGCAACGCTGGTCCTGAGGGATCGTCGCTCGCCGTTTCTCGGGTTCCACCGCGCCGACATTGCGCAAGACGCCCCCGACCGCTATCTCCGCACCCGAATTCCCCTCTTTCGAAGAGCGAGCGCGGACGCCCCATGGCGCAGCAGTACATTTATCAGATGCAGGGCCTGACCAAGGCCTTCCCCGGCGGCAAGAAGGTGTTCGAGAACATCTGGCTGTCGTTCTATTCCGACGCCAAGATCGGCGTGGTCGGGGTCAACGGCTCGGGCAAGTCCACCCTGCTGAAGATCATCGCCGGGGTGGACAAGGAGTTCAACGGCGAGGCCAAGGCCGCCGACGGCGTCAAGATGGGCTACCTGGAGCAGGAGCCCCACCTCGACGAGCAGCTCAACGTCTGGGGCAACATCATCTCGTGGTGCGAAGAGAAGAAGATCTTCGATCGCTACAACGAGGTCGCCGCCAAGCTGGGCGAGGACTACACCGACGAACTCATGGAGGAGATGACCGCCCTCCAGGAGAAGATCGACGCCGCCGACATCTGGGACATCGATTCCAAGATCGAGATGGCCGCCGACGCCCTCCGCTGCCCGCCCAACGACTGGTCGGTGGACAACCTGTCGGGCGGTGAGAAGCGCCGCATCGCCCTGGCCCGCCTGCTGCTGTCCAAGCCGGACATGCTGCTGCTGGACGAGCCCACTAACCACCTCGACGCCGAGTCCGTGGCCTGGCTGCAGCACCACCTGGAAGCCTTCCCGGGCTGCGTCATCCTGGTGACCCACGACCGCTATTTCCTCGACCAGGTGACCAAGTGGACCCTGGAACTCGACCGCGGCAAGGGCCTACCCTACGAGGGCAACTATTCCGGCTGGCTGGAGCAGAAGACCAAGCGGATCGTCCAGGAGCAGTCGGAATCCGAGGCTCGCCAGCGCGCCATGACCCGCGAACTGGAATGGGTGCGCTCGGGCGCCAAGGCCCGCCAGGCCAAGTCCAAGGCCCGCCTGGCGGCCTATGACGAGATGGTCCGCGAGCAGGAGACCTCGCGTCTGGCCCAGACCACCGCCACGATCCAGATCCCGCCCGGCCCGCGCCTGGGCAATGTGGTCCTCGAGGTCGAGAACCTCGAGAAGGCCTATGGCGACAAGGTGCTGTTCAAGGACCTGACCTTCAAGCTGCCGCCCAACGGCATCGTTGGCGTGATTGGGCCGAACGGGGCCGGCAAGTCGACCCTGTTCAAGCTGATCACCGGCCAGGAAACCCCGGACGCCGGGACCTTCCGGGTCGGCGAGACCGTGAAGCTGGCCTATGTGGACCAGAGCCGCGACGCGCTGGATCCCACCAAGACCGTCTGGCAGGAGATCTCCGGCGGCCTCGACGTGCTGGCCGTGGGCAAGCGGGAGATCAACACTCGTTCCTATGTCGGCTCGTTCAATTTCCGCGGCGGCGACCAGCAGAAGAAGGTCGGGCAGCTCTCGGGCGGGGAGCGCAACCGCGTTCACCTGGCCAAGACCCTGACCACCGGCGGAAACCTGATCCTACTCGATGAGCCCACCAACGACCTGGACATCGAGACCCTGCAGAACCTGGAAGAGGCGCTGGAAGAGTTCGCCGGCTGCGCCGTGATCATCTCCCACGATCGCTGGTTCCTGGACCGTCTGGCCACCCACATCCTGGCCTTCGAGGGCGACAGCCACGTGGAATGGTTCGAGGGCAACTTCGAGGCCTATGAAGAGGACAAGAAGCGCCGCCTGGGCGCCGACAGCCTCATCCCCCACCGGCTCAAGTTCCAGAAGTTCGCGCGGTAGGGATCAGCCGATCTTCACGCCCAGCATGCTGATCGCGCCCAGGTCGATGTGGTCGTTGAAGAGGGTGACCGGCTCGCCCGGCTCACTCGCCCCCAGGACGTAGAGCAGCGGCAGGTAGTGCTCGTCGACGGCCATCTCGGCCTCCGGGCCGAGGCCTCTGGGGTCTATCAGGGCGGCGTGGTCCCAGGCCGAGAGCCGTCCGCGCACTGCGTCGTGGAAACGCTGGGCCCAGGCCAGCGGCGCGGCGTTCTCCGCGCGAACGGCGGCGCGCAGGTTATGGACCACGTCGCCAGACCCCAGGATCAGCACACCTTCATCGCGCAGGGGCGCCAGGCGTCTGCCGATATCGTAGAGGGCCGACATGGGCTGGCTGAGGTCCATGGCCAGTTGCACGACGGGGACGTCGGCGTCTGGGTACATGTGGGCCAGCACCGACCATGCCCCGTGGTCGAGGCCCCAGTCCTGGTCGGCGCGCACAGCCAGGGGCGCCAGCAGATCGGCGGCGCGGGCGGCCAGGGCGGTGTCGCCCGGCGCGGGATATCGCATGTCGAACAGGGCCTGCGGGAAGCCGCCGAAGTCGTGGATGGTCTTGGGCGCGGACATGGCGGTCACCGCCGTCTCGCTCAGACCCCAGTGGGCGGAAATCGCCAGGATCGCCTTGGGACGAGGCAGACCGGCGGCGACGCCGCCCCAGGCCTCGGCGTTGGGGCCGCCGAGGGCGTTCATCGGTGTGCCGTGACCGACGAAGACCACGGGCATGCGGGAGGTGTTGTTCATGTCCTCCATATGGCTACAGCGAGGGTCACGCCAAGAGCGGGGCCTGGAACGCTGCGTCGCCCGGAGTGCAACGGCCAGGGCGCGGACGGGGGCAGGGACGGCTGGCGGGCTCTTCAGGCGACCTTGGCGATCGGGGTCGTGAGGTCGCCCGGCTGCCGGTAGGCCTTGCCGAAGCGGTTGGCGAGGACGTCGGCGAGCGCGATCTCCTCCTGGCGGACATAGCCCTGGCTGGGCAAGCGGCCAGCGGCGAGCAGGTCGAGGACCGTGCAGATGGCCGCCGCCGTGGTGACCTGGATGGCGCTCCAGAAGCCCGCGCCGTGATGTTCGCCCATGACCTTGCCGGCATAGCTCTCCTGCATCAGCCGGCCGTCCCGCCAGCCCGAGGCGGTGACGAAGAACACCACCACGTCCTGTTCGGTGCCGGGAACCGCGCCCTCCAGGACGTCCTTCAGGAGGTCGCGGCGATGCCGCAGGTCGAGGTCGTTCAGCAGGGTCCGCATCAGGGCGCAGTGGCCCGGATAGCGGACCGATTTGTAGTTCAGATTCCTGGCCTTACCGGCCAGAACCTCGGCCAGGGATCCCAGGCCGCCGGAGGTGTTGAAGGCCTCGTAGGTGACGCCGTCGAGGCTGAAGGTTTCCAGGCCTTCGAGGGCCGGGACCTCCCGCAGCTCGCCCTCCACCAAGGCTTCGCAGGGTTCGCAGTACTCATTGATCACCCCCTCGGTGGACCAGGTGAGATTGTAGCCCAGGCTGTTGGAGGGGTAGCGGGGCAGGGCGCCGACCCGCAGGCGCAACTCGTCGATCCGGTCGAAGCTCCGCGCCAGGTCCGCCCCGGCGATGGAGATGAAGCCGGGAGCCAGGCCGCACTGGGGGATGAAGGCGCCCTTCGCCTTTGCGGCCAGGGCCTTGACCCGGCGGGTGGTGGCGACGTCCTCGGTGAGGTCGAGGTAGTGGCAGCCGACCCGGGCGGCGGCCTCGGCGACCAGGCCCGTCAGGTGGAAGGGGGCGGCGGAGAGGACGGCGAAGGCGCCGGCCAGGGCGGCGTCCAGGGCGCCTGCGTCGGCGACGTCCAGCACACATGGTGACAGCCGCGGATGGAAGACAACGGCCTCTAGCGCGGCCGGTGACCGGTCGATCAGGGTCACGGCGTAGTCGCCGCACTCGGCCAGCATCTGGGCGATGACGCCGCCGATCTTGCCGCCGCCGATGACCACGATCCTGCGCATGCTGTCGCTCCCCGGGTTGGAGCTTGACGATGGGGCGGTTTGGGGGCGATCTGAACAGGCAGAGTGTCGGATATGCGCAGCCGGATAAGCAATATGACCAGTACGGCCGACGATATGAAGCTGGACGCCCGGGACCTGGCCCTGGTCAGGCTGTTGGAGACCGACTCCCGTCTGCCCACCTCGACGCTCGCCAAACGGCTCGGCGTGTCGCGTACGACGGTGCAGACCCGCATTGACCGACTTGTGACCGCCGAGGTCATCGCAGGGTTCACCATCCGTCTGGGAAAACCCTTGGAATCCAGGATCGTACGCGGACATGTCCTGGTGACGGCGGCGCCCAAGGCGGCCCGACATATAGAGGCCAGTCTGCGCACCATGCCGCAGGTGGAGGCCCTGCACTCGGTGTCGGGCCCGTTCGACATGATCGTCCAGGTGGCCGCCGCCTCCATCGGGGAGCTGGACCAGGTGCTGGACGACATCGGCCTGATCGACGGGGTGGAGCGCACGACCTCGTCGATCATCCTGTCGACGCGAATTCGCAGGTGACGTAAGGGCGCCGTTTGCGTTGCGTAGGGTCACGCGGCGTAGGAGATTCCCCGCAAAACAACCGGAGACACCGCCATGCTTCTGATCAGTGACACCGTGGAAGTCGGCGGCGCCAAGGGCCCCGCGCACAAGCCGGTCTATCCGGCCAGCCCCGTCGAGCTGTGGAACCCGGAGGCCTTCACCAAGGGGCCGCCGATGGGCGCCTTCGCCCAGATGCGCAAGGCCTCCCCCATCGCCTGGATGGACGAGCCCGAGGACCGGCCGGGCTTCTGGGCCCTGACCCGGCATGAGGACGTCATGCGGGTGAACGCCGACTACGAGACCTTCTCCTCGCAGCGCGGCGGCATCCTGATGAGCCACCAGCGCTCCGACATGCAGCTGGCCCGCGCCAGCCTGGACACCATGATCAACATGGACGCGCCCATGCACATGCAGCTGCGCCGCGAGCACATGCCCTATTTCACGCCCGCCTATCTGCGCGGGCTGAACGACCGGGTGGAGGGCGAGGTGACCCGCCTGCTGGACGCCATGGCCAAGCAGGGCCGGGTCGACCTGGTGCAGGCCGTCTCGGCCCACCTGCCGCTGTTCACCCTGTGTGAAATCCTCGGCGTGCCCTTAGAAGACCGGCCCAAGTTCCTGACCTGGATGCATTATCTGGAGCTGGCCAACTCCTTCGCCGCCGAGCGCGCCGGCGGTGGCGGCGGTCTGGAGGCGGCCGCGGCCGAGGTGCCGCCGGAGATGCAGGCCTTCCTCGACGCCTTCAAGAACGCCATCCAGGAGATGTTCGACTACGGCCGGCACATGCTGCACAAGCGCCGCCTGGACCCGCAGGCCGACCTGATGAGCGCCATCGCCAAGGCCCAGGTGGACGGCGACCTGCTGGCCGACGAGTACCTCGACGGCTCGTGGCTGCTGATCGTGTTCGCCGGCAACGACACCACCCGCAACACCATCTCAGGCTCGATGCAGCTGCTCAGCGACTTCCCCGACGAGAAGGCCAAGCTGATCGCCAAGCCCGAGCTGATGCCGAACGCCGTGAACGAGTTCATCCGCATGATCAGCCCGGTGATCTATATGCGCCGCACCGCCACCCGCGACGTGGAGGTGGCCGGCCAGCAGATCGCCGAGGGCGAGAAGGTGATCATGTACTACGGCTCGGCCAACCGCGACGCCGCGGTGTTCGCCGACCCCGACCGCCTGGACGTGACCCGGGCCAACGCCGACAAGCACATCGCCTTCGGCTACGGCCCCCACACCTGCATCGGCAAGCGCGTCGCCCAGCTGCAGCTGGAGGCGGTCTACCGCCAGATGCTGGGCCGCTTCCCGGACATCCATCAGTCGGGGCCGATGGACGTGGCGCCGAACAACTTCGTCTATGCGATCCGGTCCATGCCGGTGGAGTTCACGCCGGAGGGGTAGGGGCTCTTCTCCTCGCCCGCGGCAGGGGTGAGGATGGGTGAGGGGGCCTCCGCGCAGCGGAGGTCTTCCTGCGCCGCGCGGGCGTCGCGGCCGCAAGACTTGGAACCACGAACCACACGAACCACACGAACAGGGGGCGGGACCAGAGGGCTCGCCAATTTCATGGCGTGGCCTAATTTCGCAAGGCTAAGCCGCGTTAGGTCCGACATGGGCTCATTGTTTCCGTTGGGAAGATCTGCATCCGGGTAGCCGGGCGAGATGAGCGGCACGTCGCCGGCGACGGGAAAGACCCGGACGAGGTGTGTTCCGCGTCGTGACAGCCTGAAATTACGGTGACAGTGCACAAATTCAGCGACCTCGCCTTACCTGCGAAGGCAGGGATTGAGTGCACCGTCACCGTAATTCCGATCTCACGTGATCGGACGCGCGCACGACTTCCCTCGCCTAAAGCTGGGGCGCCCTTCCGAGCCGGTCATTGCTTGACCTGGGTCGGCTTGGCCAACGCTTCCCGGAGCTTCTTTTCGTTGCTGCAGGCATCCTTGGAGACTTGGGCGGGACCAAGCTTGCAGGCCTTGCCAAAGGCATCCGCCGCAGCTGGGTAATTTGGGGCCGACTGTTTGATCAATACGCTCCCAAGCGTGACGCAGCCCAGACTGAAGTTTAGGTCGCAGGCCTTCGACGCATAACGCTTCGCCTCGGCCAGCGCGCCTGGGCCTTGAGGCCCGCTATAGGCCCTGTATGCCATCAATGTGCAGGCCTTCGCGTCGCCACCCTCGCACTGGGCCTTTTGCGCGGCCTCAGCCGTGACGACCGCGGGCGGTTGTTTTCCGAGCTTCTCGCACGCGGGCCGATATCCGCGCGAGCAAAGGGTTTCCTGGACCGCGACCACGGCGCCTTGGTCCAGGTTTGCAAGAAGGTTCTCCGCGTCGTGGCAGGCCTGGGTTGATTGCTCAAGCTGGGCGGGGGTGGCCAGCGCCGTGCAGCGCTTGGCCAATATGCGGCCGCCCTGGAGGAAGATCTGGTTGGCGTCCGGGATCCGATTTCCCGCCGCGAACTTGGCCTCGACATCCCGCAGGAGCTTCAGGAACACCGAATAGTTGATGCAGCCATAGCCAATTTCACGGTCCGGGCTGCATCGCGCCTGAAATAGCGATGCGGCCTTGATGGCGTAGTTCCGACGCGTCGCCGCGACGGGTGCGGGAAGGTAGGGCACGATGTTCTGATGACGGGCAAGCGTTGAGCAGCCATCGGCATCGTTCTTTGCGCAGGCCTTTTGAAGCAGATCGACCCCTTCGCGGTACGTCCTGGCTGCGGTTTGGCGCCACTCGTCTGCCTTCGCGCCGGTTTTCCGGCTTTGCTCGCAGGCGGCCCGATTGCCCTGCAGGCAGGAAACCATGAACGGGTCGGTTGGCCCCCCCGACACGAGCGCGGCCCCTACAAGCTTGCTGTCACCTTCCTGATACTCGGGCGTCGACCCGGGTTCGGGCGGCAAGCCCTGCGCGGCTGCGGCGCCCCCAAACAAGACCGCCATTAGTATGGCGCCTGCCCACATCGCCCGTCGCATGACATCCCCCACCGATTTAGCCGGCGGTTGAGCTTATCACGCCTCCTCGGAGTTAAACCTCACAGGCGGAATTCAGCAACTCAACGGTTCAGGAATTACGGTGACAGTGCACCAAATTCAGCGACCTCGGCTTACCTGCGAAGGCAGGGATTGAGTGTACCGTCACCGTAATTCTGAGCGCGGCTCGCGACGAGCTGCATGCTAATTAATGCACTGTCACCGTAATCCCTGAACGGGGAGAGGAGGGGACGGTGGTCAGTCGGCGTCCAGCTCGATCACCTTCACGCGGCGCAGGGCGGGTGAGGTCAGAGCGACGAGAGGTCCCACCGCCAGGCCGGCGGCGGCGATGAACAGGGTCTCGCGGACGCCGATGAGGCTGCCGAGCGCGCCGAGGGCCAGGGCGCCCACCAGCATGGTCCCGCCGCCGGCGGCCTTGAAGGCGCCGGCCGCGCGGCCCAGGGTTTCCTGGGGCAGGACCGTCTGGCGCAGAGACGCCGCGAGGACTTCGTGGATGACGGAGGTGGAGTCACCCAGGAGCTGGGAGACGATCAGTATGGCCATGCCGAGGATCGGGGCGGCGGGCGACAGGGGGATCAGCAGGGCGCTGGCGGCCGAGGCCAGGGCCATGATCAGGATGGCCGGGCCCGCCCCCAGGCGCCTGGCCACCGGGGCCGCCAGCCCCGCGCCGATCAGGGCGCCGAGGCCGCCAAAGGCCACGGTGATCCCCAGCATGACGGGCGTCAGCTCGAGGGTGCGCAGAGCAAACAGCACGTAGAGCGCCGCGAAGCCGCCGCCGAACAGGCCGTTGCAGGCGGTCATCACCAGCAGGGGCCGGACGCGGGGCTCGGCCCAGGTGACGCGGAAGCCCTGGGTCAGGTCGGCGACCCAGTGCTGGGGCGCGACGGGCGCAGGCTCGGGCTCGACCTTCCGGATGCCGGCGAGGAAGACGGCCGAGACCAGATAGGTCACCGCATTGACCGCGATGGCGAAGGGGGCGGTGAGCAGTTGGAAGAGCAGGCCCGCCAGGGCGGGTCCCCCCAGCTCGGCCACCGACTCCGTGGCCGAGAGCTTGGAATTGCCGTCCACTAGCCGCTCGGTTCCGATCAGGGCCGGCAGATAGGCGTGGTCGGCCATGTCGAACAGCACGCTGGCGGCGCCCACCAGGGCGGCGGCGGCGAACACCTGCCACAGGGAGAGCCAGCCCATCCAGGCGGCGATGGGCACGGTGATGAGCGCGGCGGCGCGGATCAGGTCGGTGGCGATCAGCACCGGGCGGCGGTGGCGGCGATCGACAAAGCCGCCGCCGAACAGCCCCACGAAGAAGGCCGGGCCATAGGACAGCGCGGCCAGCACGCCGAGCGTGGCGGGGCTGGCGCCCAGGGTCAGGACCGCCGTCATCGGCAGGCCTTCGCGGGTGATGCGGGCGCCGAAGGTGGAGACCGCCTGGGCGGCCCACAGTTTCATGAAATCGCGGTCGCGCGTCAGGGCGACAGGTGGGGGCATTGGGAAGTCCGTCGAGGTGGCTCGGCCGCGCGGGGCCGCGAACCCGCGGCGTGGTGCGGGCGCTGGGGGCGAGCGCGATATTTGTAAGCCGCCTCGGACGCTTGCCTTGCGGCAGGTTGGCCGGGCGGGGGCGTGAGGTCAAGCTTGTGGCGTTTCCTCCCCTTTGAAGCGGAGCGAAACGGGGGAGGGGGACCGCGCCGCAGGCGTGGTGGAGGGGGCGAGCCTCAAGCTC
>NZ_JAOTJD010000033.1:0-54682 GCF_042714595.1 Phenylobacterium ferrooxidans
CAAATCCTCTCAGACAGGGGCTTCCTCGCGCCAGCCCCGGCGTGCGCCCGTACCGCGTCAGCGGTTTAGTTCAATCCCGATTCCGTCAAAACGCGGCCCGCTCTAGCCGAAGCTCGCCCTTCGCCCAACGCGACCGAAGGAGCGTTCATGCACGCCGGAGATCACAACGCCGAACTGGCCCAGGCCCTGCTCGGGGTCAGCTACGATCAGCTGACGCCGGTGCAGCGAAGCGTCATCGACCTGATCGCCACCGAGCAGCCGAGCGGGCTGAACCCCAAGCTGACGGGGGACGACCGTACCTACTGGCAGAGGTTGGCCGACACCATCGCCGCGGTTGGCGGATCGTGGACCTTCATCTTCAGTTTCCTGGCGGTGCTCACCGCCTGGGTGACCTGGAACGTCCTGGCCGGGAATCTGACCTTCGATCCCTACCCCTTCATTTTCCTGAACCTGATGATGTCGATGATCGCGGCCCTGCAGGCGCCGGTGATCATGATGAGCCAGAACCGCGCCGCGGCGCGCGACCGCGTGAACGCCGAGCACGACTATGTCGTGAACCTGCGCGCCGAGCTGGAGATCATGCACCTGCACGACAAGCTCGACGCCCTGCGCAGCGAGGACCTGGTCAAGGTGATCAAGGCCCAGACCGAGACCCTGAACCTGCTCAAGCGCGACATGGCCGAACTGAAGGCGAGACGCTAGACCCTTTCCGGATCAGGTTGAAACAACCTGATCGGATAAAAAGGGTCTATCTTCTTGAATCTAGAGCATGTCCGGGCGGCGAACCGGTGTCCACTTGCGCCTGACATGCTCTAGGCCCGCGCCGCACGCCGCAGCGCCTGGGGCGGCTGACCGAAGGCGCGGAGAAAGGCGCGGCGCATCCGCTCGGGATCGCCAAACCCCACGGTTTCGGCCACGCGGTCGATGGGATCGGAGGAGGCCTCCACCCGCTCGCGCGCGGTCTCCACGCGCAGGCGCTCCACGGCCTTGGCCGGCGTCATGCCGGTCTCAGCGGCGAAGGCGCGGGCGAAGTGGCGGGGGCTCATGGCGGCCCGGTCGGCCAGCTGGTCGACGGTGAGCGGCTGGTCCAGATGCTCGCGCATCCAGTCCAGCAGGCCCGCGAACCGGCCACCCAGGCCGCCCATCTCGATCAGGGCCGAGAACTGCGACTGGCCGCCCGGCCGCCGGTGATAGACCACCAGGGTCTGGGCGGTCTTGCGGGCCACGTCCTCCCCCAGGTCCTGCGCGATGAGGGCCAGGGACAGGTCGATCCCCGCCGTGATCCCCGCCGAGGTCCAGATCGCCCCGTCCCGGACGAAGATGCGGTCGGCCTCCACCCGGACCTTAGGATAGCGCTTCTGCAGTTCGGCGCTGCGGGCCCAGTGGGTGGTGGCGCGCTTGCCGTCCAGCAGGCCGGCCTCGGCCAGCAGATAGGCGCCCGAACAGACGCTGGCCGTCCGCCGCGCCTTGGCCCCCACCTGCTGGATATAGGCCTTGGTCGCAGGGGCCTTCGACGCCTGGCTGGCCCCGATGCCGCCCGAGATCACCAGGGTGTCGAGATCCTCGTCCAGCGCCTCGGCGCCCATGCCGGCGGCGGCCGAACTGGCGACCATCCCCGGCTCCGCCGCCATCACCTTCAGGCTGTAGGCGCCCGGCATGTAGCGCCCGGCGATCTCGAAGGCGCCCAGCGGCCCGGCCACGTCCAGCAGCTGGAAGTCCGGGAAGATCAAGAAGCCGATCTTCCGGGTCATGGCTGAATCCGAGGTAAGATTGTCATTTCAGACGGACGCTAGGCCTGCGACCCTGGTGTCGTCAACTTGCAGGGAGCCCCCGCCATGTCCGACCTCGTCATCGTCTTCCCGCTCTATCCGGGCGTCACCCACCTCGATTTCACCGGCCCGCAACAGGTCTTGTGTCGCGTGCCCGGCGCGAAGATCATCGTCGCCTCCATGGGCGGCGCGGACATCGAGGCCGACGGCCTGACCTTCACCAACCTGGCCGACCTCGCTCAGGTCGAAGCCTGCGACCTGATCTGCGTGCCCGGCGGCTTCGGCGCCAGCGCGGCCATGCTGGACGACGCCTTCATGAGCCACATCAAGCGGCTGGCGGGCGGGGCGAAGTACCTCACCAGCGTCTGCACCGGCTCGCTGATCCTGGCGGCCACCGGCCTGCTGAAGGGCAAGCGCGCCACCTGCCACTGGGCCTGGAAGGACCAGCTCAAGCCCTTCGGCGTCATCGTCACCGAGGGCCGCGTCGTGCGCGACGGCAACATCATCACCGGCGGCGGGGTGACGGCGGGCCTGGACTTCGCCTTCACCATGGTGGCCGAACTGGCGGGCGATGCGCTCGCCCAGTCCCTGCAGCTTGGGCTGGAATATTCCCCCGCCCCGCCGTTCAACTCCGGAACCCCGGACACCGCCCCGCCGGAGATCCTGGCGGCGGTGAGAGCCATGATGGCCGGGGCCATGGGCGAGCGCCAGGAGGCGGCCGAGGAAGCCGCCCGCCGGCTGGAAGCCGTCTAAGGGTTGGGTCGCGCTGACGTCCACCTCCCGGCCAGGCCGGGGAGTGGACGGCGTGCAACGCCGGAAGGTGGGCCTGGCGCCGAGGGACGCCTAGTCGGCGATGTGGATCAGCATCTTGCCGTTGTTCAGGCCGTCGAACAGACCGATCAGACCTTCCGGCGCACGCTCGAAGCCGTCCAGGATGGTCTCCTGGTACTTGATCTGACCCGACTTCAGCCAACCGGTCATGTCGGCCAGGAAGTCGGCGTTCATGTGCGGGAAGTCGCCGGCGACGAAGCCCTCCATGCGGATGCGGCCATAGATCAGGGAGAACAGGTTCTTCACCCCTTCGCCGTCGCCGTTATAGGTGGAGATCATGCCGCAGACTGGGATGCGGCCACGCACGTTCATGCGGGGCAGGGCGGCGTCCAGGTGCGCGCCGCCGACATTCTCGAAATAGACGTCGATGCCCTTGGGCGTGGCCGCCTTCAGGGCCTCGGCCAGGTTCTCTTTCTTGTAGTTGATCACCGCGTCGATCCCGACCTCGTCGCGCAGCCAGGCGGCCTTCTCGTCGGTCCCGGTGGAGCCCACCACGTAGCAGCCCTTGATCTTGGCGATCTGGGCCACGACCGAGCCCACGGCCCCGCCGGCGGTGGAGACGAAGACCTGCTCGCCATCCTTCAGCGCGCCGGTGCCCAGCAGGCCGCCATAGGCGGTGATGCCTGTGCCGCCGAGCGCGTGCATGTAGACGCTGAGCGGCAGTTCCGGATCGCGGTTCAGCACCGAGACGCCGCGGCCGTCAGAGACGAAGGTCTCGCGGAAGCCGGCGCCGTGGCGGACCAGGTCACCTTCCTTGAACTTGGGGTTCTTCGACTGGGTCACCCGGCCGATGCCGCCGCCCAGCAGGGGCGCGTCCAGGGCCTGATCGGCGTCGAGGCGCGGCCGCATGTAGGGATCCACCGACATCAGCAGGGCCGTCACCTGGATCTCGCCGTCGGCGGCGTCGGCGACGGGGGCCTCCACCAGGGCGAAGTCCTCAAGCACCGGCTTGCCGTTGGGGCGGCGGACGAGGTGGATCTGGCGGGCGGTGGTCATGGGAAACTTCCTGGCGAGACTGGAATGAATTCAAACAATCGTTTGGAGGTAGTCCCGCAAGCCGCCGCGGTCACGCCAGAAAAACTCAAGCCGCAGAGATCAGACGGCGTCGAGGCCGATGTCGAGCACGGGCGCCGAGTGGGTCAGGGCGCCGACGCTGATCACCTGGACGCCGCTTTCGGCGATGGCGCGCACGGTCTGCAGGTTCACACCGCCCGAGGCCTCCAGCACCACCTTGTCGCCGGCCATCGCCACGGCTTTCTTCAGGTCATCGGGGCTGAAGTTGTCCAGCATGATGACGTCGGCGCCGTGCGGCAGGGCCTGCGCCAACTGCTCCAGGCTGTCGACCTCCAGCTCCACCTTGGTGAGGTGGCCGGCGAAGGCCCGCGCGCGCTTGAGCGCATTGGCGACCCCGCCGCAGGCCGCGACATGGTTGTCCTTGATCAGGATGGCGTCATCCAGCCCGAAGCGGTGGTTGACCCCGCCGCCGCAGCGCACCGCGTATTTCTCCAGGTGGCGCAGGCCCGGCGTGGTCTTGCGGGTGTCGACGATGCGGGCGGCGGTGCCCTGGGTCTGGTCGACATAGGCCCGCGTCAGGGTGGCGACCCCGGACAGGCGGCCCATCAGGTTCAAGGCCGTGCGTTCGGCCGACAGGATGGCCCGCGCATTGCCGGTGACCTTGGCCAGGACGGCTCCGGCCTCGACGCTGGCGCCGTCCTCCACCACGGCCTCGAAGCTGGCCTTGGGGTCGAGGGCCAGGATCGCCAGGCGCGCGCAGGCCAGGCCCGCCACCACGCCGCTCTGCCGGGTGGCGAAGACCACGCTCATCTGGGCGTCGGCGTCGATGCAGGCCTGGGCCGTGATGTCCCCCGCCCGGCCGAGGTCTTCGGCAAGCGCGGCGCGGACGGTGGCTTCGATCAGCAGGTCGGGGAGGGGTTGGATCATTCGGCCGCTAAACTGAGAGGGTCATCCGACCTGAGGTCGGCGAAGGTGACGAAGGTCCGCTTGGGGGGCAGGGGCTCGGGGAAGTCGGAGCGGTAATGGCCGCCCCGGCTTTCCTTGCGGTCCAGGGCGCACTGGGCTGTCAGGCGGGCGGCCACCAGGGGGCCGGCGCGGCCGTGGGCGGCCTCGAAGCGATCGATCTCGGAAAGCAGGTTGGTGAGGCCGGCGCCGTCGCGGACCACGCCGGCGTCGCGGCTCATGCCGATGCGCAGGGCGGCCAGGGCCTCGGCCGGCAGGTCCGGGGTCAGGATGCGGCGCAGGGGACCGGAGGGGGCCTCGCGTTGCTCGCGGGCCGCCTTGCCAGCGCGGGTCCCGAAGACGGCGGCCTCAAGCAGGGAGTTGGACGCCAGGCGATTGGCGCCGTGTACGCCGGTCGACGCGCACTCACCGGCCGCGAACAGCCCCTCCAGGGAGGTCTGGCCGTTGGCGTCGGTGACGATGCCGCCCATGTGGTAGTGGCAGGCCGGCGCCACCGGGATCGGCTGCACGCGCGGATCGACGCCGCCCGACAGGCAGGCGGCGTAGACGGCGGGAAACTCCTCGGGGAAGTGATCGCCGACGGCGGCGCGAGCGTCCAGGAAGGCGCCTCGGCCGGCGGCCAGCTCGGCATGGATGGCGCGGGCCACCACGTCACGGGGCGCCAGCTCGGCGTCCGGGTGGTAGGCGGCCATGAAGAACTCGCCCGCCGCATTGATCAGCCGGGCCCCCTCGCCGCGCAGGGCCTCGGTGGCCAGGGGGGCGGGATCACGGCCGATGTCGATGGCGGTGGGATGGAACTGCACGAACTCGGGATCGGCGATGGTGGCGCCGGCCAGGGCCGCCAGGGCCAGGCCCTCGCCCTGTAGTTCGGCCGGGGTGGTGGTGACTGCGTAGAGGCCGCCGATGCCGCCGGTGGCGAACAGGGTGGCCGGCGCGGTGATCTCGATCAGGCGACCGGCTTGTTCCGCCACCACGCCCCGCACCCGGCCGCTCAGGTCGTGCAATACGCCGCGCAGGCGCATGCCGGCCCGGACCTCGATGTGCCGTGAAGAAAGAGCCGTCTGGACGACCGCCTCCATGATCGCGCGGCCGGCCTGGTCGCCCTTCACCCGGGCCACGCGGCTGCGGGAATGGGCGGCCTCCAGGCTGGTGGCGAAGTCGCCCGCGGCGTTGCGGTCGAAGGGGGCCCCCAGCGCCGCCAGGTGGCGCACGGCGGCCGGGCCTTCCTTGGCCAGCAGATGGGCCATGGCCGAATCCACCAGGCCCGCCCCCGCCGCGATGGTGTCGGCGGCGTGCAGGGCCGGCGCGTCGTCGGCCGACAGGGCCGCGGCCATGCCGCCCTGCGCCCAGGCTGACGAGCAGCCCTGGTTCAGGGGCGCGCCGGTGAGCAGCAGGACGCTGCGCGGCGCGGCGGCAAGGGCCGCGCTCAGGCCAGCCAGGCCCGCGCCGACGATCAGGACGCCGTCATGGTGGATGCGGTCGACCACCTCAGATCAGCTCCACGTCCACGTGGTGGCGGGCCTTCACCAGGTCGTAGCGGGCCGGGACCAGGGGCGGCGGCAGGTCGATCATCCGTTGCACGGCCACGCGAGCGCGGGCGGCGATGGCCGGATCGACAGTCACCTCGTAGCGGTTGTGGACCAGGCTCTCGTAGATGTTCTCGAGCGTGATCCGCTTCATGTGCGGGCACAGGTTGCAGGGGCGCACGAACTCGGTGTCGATGGCGTCGACGGCGACGTTGTCGGCCATGGAGCATTCGGTGATCAGCACCACCTGCTTGGGCTTCCGCGTCAGGACGTAGTCGTTCATGGCTGCGGTCGAGCCGGCGAAGTCCGACACTTCCAGCACCTCGGCCGGGCATTCCGGGTGGGCCAGGATCTGGGCGTTCGGATAGGCGGCCTTCAGCTCCAGGATGTCGGCGGCGGTGAAGCGTTCGTGCACCTCGCAGCGGCCCTGCCAGGCGATGATCTTGATGTCGGTCTGACGCGCCACATTGCGGGCCAGGAACTCGTCGGGGATCAGGATCACCCGGTCGACGCCCCACTCGCGCGCCACATGCTCCACCACCTGGACGGCGTTGGCGCTGGTGCAGCAGACGTCGGTCTCGGCCTTCACGTCGGCGGTGGTGTTGACGTAGGTGACCACCGGCAGGCCGGGATAGCGCTGCTTGATCAGGCGCACGTCGGCGCCGGTGATCGAGGAGGCCAGGCTGCAGCCGGCGCGCAGGTCCGGGATCAGCACCGTCTTCTCGGGCGACAGGATCTTGGAGGTCTCGGCCATGAAGTGCACGCCGGCCTGGACGATGATCTTGGCGTCCGACTTGGCGGCTTCCTTGGCGAGGCCCAGGCTGTCGCCGACATAGTCGCCGACCCCGTGGAAGATGTCGGGCGTCATGTAGTTGTGGGCCAGGATGACCGCGTTCTTCTCGCGCTTCAGGCGGTTGATCTCGGCGATCAGCGGGGCCTGTAGGCGCCATTCCATGGGCGTGATGTGGCCCTTCACCTTTTCCCAAAGCGGCTGGGTGGCCTTGTCGACCTCAGGCGTGAACGCGAATTGGAACCCGTCGGCCATCTGGCCCTCCTTATGCTCACATTGAGCATTTCTTCCGCCTCAAAAACGCCGGGGAACACTCTCGGCACCCTCGGCGTGATGGATATGCTCAATTGGAGCAAAACCCAGTATCAGACATATAGACCCGTGTTCGCGCTCCGGCAAGGGGATCTTCAGCGGACGGCGCGAGGATCGCCTGACCTGTCCGAGGCGCGCGTCGCGCCTGGACGGCTGGCCGGGGCGCGCGGCGGGGGATAATGGCTCCTGTGCCCGGCCACGGTTCACCGTCGAACCTTCGCCCTCTTCCTTGCTACACTGGCTGACCCGGAAACGATCGAAAGACCCGACGCTGAGCCTCCGCCTTCCTCCCTGTCACCGCGCCGGCCTGGCCCTGGCCGCGCTCGCGGTCCTGCTGGCCGGGTGCGTGACCTACTACGTGCCGCGCGGCGCGGGGCGGCTGCAGGGCGTGGCGAGCGTCAGCGAGACCCTGTCCGACAAGGGCCTGGCGCGGCTGACCGCTGACATGGACCCGGCCATGCTGGCCCTGGCCCGCCGACACGATCCCCACCATGGCGCCGATCTCTGGGGCCGGCCGGAGGGCTGGTCCAGCCTGGACATCCGCACCCCACCCGACCTCGGCTTCGGCACGGCGGTGGACGCCCTGGCCGAGGACATCAACGCGCTGCGGCCCTTCTCCCACCTGCCGATCCGGCCCATGAAGCCCTTCAAGCTCGACGTCGCCACCCAGGACGGCGACCGCGCCCTGCTGTGCCTGGCCCAGGCCGTCTATTACGAATCCGCCCGCGAGCCACAGCTCGGGCAGGAGGCCGTGGCCCAGGTGGTGCTGAACCGCCTGCGCCATCCGGCCTATCCGAAGTCGGTCTGTGGCGTGGTCTATCAAGGCTCGGCCCGGACCACCGGGTGCCAGTTCACCTTCACCTGCGATGGGGCGTTGCAATACGCTCCGGAGGTCGGCCGCTGGCGGCAGGCCCAGGACGTGGCCCGCCGCGCTCTCAACGGTTTCGTCGCCAAGGGCGTGGGTTCGGCGACCCACTACCATGCCCAGTATGTCGCCCCCTACTGGGCGCCCACCCTGGTGAAGATGAAGCAGATCGGGGCGCATATCTTCTACCGCTGGACCGGTCCCTGGGGCGAGCCGCCGGCCTTCACCGGCCGCTA
Source organism: Phenylobacterium ferrooxidans (assembly GCF_042714595.1). Classification (NCBI taxonomy): domain Bacteria; kingdom Pseudomonadati; phylum Pseudomonadota; class Alphaproteobacteria; order Caulobacterales; family Caulobacteraceae; genus Phenylobacterium; species Phenylobacterium ferrooxidans. The sequence goes on from NZ_JAOTJD010000033.1 coordinate 8,307, forward strand.
TGCCGGGGGCGAGTCCAACCTGTCGGCGGCCATCCTCGGCAGCCTCGACCAGCGCACCCAGGGTCTGCTCGACCCCGAGAGTCAGGGCGTCCCGGCCGGCCGCAAGATCACGCTTTCGGTGGGGGGCGAGGTGCGCACCTACAACGTCGTCGATCCCCTGGCGGCAGGCGGCGAACGCACCCGGGTCCTGGGGACCATCTTCGCCCCGCGCCGCAAGCCGACGCCTGAGGAGATCAAGAAGATCAACGAGTCCCTGGCGGCCATGGAAGCCCCCGTGGCCACCCCCGCCGCGCCGCTCGGGGCCCCCGCGCCGGACTAGTTTCCGAAGGCGTCGGGGTAGGCCACCAGCACCGGCTCGGCCAGCGCGCCGTCCTCGATCTCCAGGGCCATGAAGGCCGGGCTGCCGGAGTAGGGGGCCTTCACCTTGGCCGCCGCCTCCGGGGTGAAGCCGAACTTCGGGTAATATGTCGGGTGGCCGAGCACGATGACCGCGTGGGTCCCGAACTCGCGGGCGGTGTCGAGGGAGGCTTTCACCAGCCGCGAGCCGACCCCGGACCTCTGCAGGTCAGGGCGGACGGCCATGGGCGCCAGGGCCGCGTACATGTTGACGCTGTCGGCCCACAGCCGGCTGTAGAAGATGTGGCCCACCACGACGCCGTCCTCGTCGGCCACCAGCTCGAAGACCTTGTCGCCATCGGCGCGCAGGCGCTCCACCAGGTCAGCCTCGTCGGGCTTGCCAAAGGCGGCGATGTTGACTTCGCGGATGGCGGCGTGGTCGGCGGGCTTGGCGTGTCGGATCATGCCGCCAGTCTACGCCCCTGCGACTTCAAGGGAAGGCATAGCCCCCCATCGGAGGAGGTTGGCGCGCTCGTGTCTCTTCCTCCCCCGTAAACGGGGGAGGAAGAGAGCGGCGCTCATTGGAAGGTCAGTCCCCCGCCACCCACGACACGTCGGCCCCCAGCGCATTCAGGTTCTCGACGAACTTGGGATGGGCGCGCTGGATGGGGGTGGCGTTGAGGATGGTGCTTTCGCCCTCGATGCTGGCGGCCAGCATGAACAGCGCGATGGCCACGCGGATGATGTAGGGGCTCTCAACCTGCGCCGGCACCAGCGGCTTGCCGCCGAAGGTGATCAGGCGATGGGGGTCGCACAGCAGGGAGTGGGCGCCGAACTTGCCCAGTTCCGAGGACCAGCCCAGCGCGCCCTCATAGACCTTGTTCCAGAACATGCACTGGCCTTCGGAGCGCACGCCGAGCGCCACGAAGATCGGCAGCAGGTCAGCCGGCACATAGGGCCAGGGCGCGGCCTCCACCTTCTGCAGGATGTTAGCGGTGAAGGGCTGGCGCACCCGCATGCCGCCACCGTCGACCTTGGCGCGGCTCCAGCCGTCCTTGTGGGTGATCTCGACGCCGAACTTGGCGAAGGTGCGGTCCAGCAGGGGGAACTGGTCCACCGAGCCGTTCTTCACCGCGATATCGCCGCCGGTCATGGCGCCCATGGCCAGGAAGGTGGCCACCTCGTGGAAGTCGTCGGCGAAGGTGAACTCCGTGCCGGAAAGGCTCGCGACCCCCTCGACGGCGATCCGCGAACCGCCGACCCCCTCGAGCCGGGCGCCCATCCTCTCGAGGAATCCGCAGAACTCCTGAACGTGCGGCTCGCAGGCGGCGTTGGTCAGCTGCGACCGTCCCTTGGCGGTGGCGGCGCAGAGGATGAAGTTCTCGGTGGTGGTGACCGAGGCGTAGTCCAGCCAGTGGTCGGTGGTGGCGAACCCCTTGGGGGTCTTGATGTAGATGGCCTCGGGCTTGCGGTCGATCTGGGCGCCGAAGCTCTCGAAGACCTCGATGTGCGGGTCGATCTCGCGGACCCCCAGCGTGCAGCCGGTGACGTCCTCCTCGATACTGGCCCCGCCGAACCGGTAGAGCAGGGCGGGGATCAGCATCAGGGTCGAGCGCATGCCCAGCGGCAGGTGCGCGGCCTTCGGGTCCAGGCCCTCGCCATGGCGCAGTTTCAGGGTGCCGGTGGCGTAGTCCATGTCCACGGAGGAGCCCAGGTTTCCGAAGAAATCCAGGATCTTGCGGACGTCTGTTATGTCCGGGACGCGGTGCAGGACGATCGGCTGATCGGTCAGCAGGGTGGCGCACAGGATCGGCAGCACGGCGTTCTTGTTAGCCGAGGGCGTGATGGTTCCGCGCAGGGCGCGTCCGCCTCTCACGATCAGGTTGGTCATGGCCGGCGGCCTCGTATTTTCGGGCGGAAGTGTTGGGTCGGACTAGATCAGGCCGGGTCGAAAGTCACCAGACGCCGATGCGTTCGGCCTCGTGGTGGCTGAGGGGATGGTTGTCCCGGATATGGTCTTCCTCGGCCAGGAGGCGCACGGCCTCCAGGGCGGCCATGCAGCCCATGCCGGCGGCGGTGACCGCCTGGCGATAGACATCGTCGGTGACGTCGCCGGCGGCGTAGACCCCCTTGATGGCGGTGGCGGCCGAGCCGGGCGTGACCTTCAGATAGCCGGCGGCGTCCATCTCCAGCTGCGCCTTGAACAGCTCCGAGGCCGGCGCGTGGCCGATGGCGACGAACACCCCGTCGCAGGCGACCTCACGGGTCTCGCCGGTCTTGACGTGCGTCAGCCGCACGCCGGTCACCCCCATGGGGTCGCTGTCGCCGGTCACCTCGACGACCGAGCTGTCCCAGATCACCTCGATCTTGGGGTTGGCGAACAGGCGCTCCTGCAGGATCTTCTCGGCGCGGAACTCGTCCTTGCGGTGAACGACGGTGACCTTGGCGGCGAAGTTGGTGAGGAACAGGGCCTCCTCCACCGCGGTGTTGCCGCCGCCCACCACCACCACGTCCTTGCCACGATAGAAGAAGCCGTCGCAGGTGGCGCAGGCCGAGACGCCGAACCCCTGGAATTTCTGCTCGCTCTCCAGGCCCAGCCACTTGGCCTGGGCGCCGGTGGCGATGATCAGGGTCTCGGCCAGCCAGACCTCGCCGGAGTCGGTGGTCAGGCGGAACGGACGCTGCGACAGGTCGGCGGTCAACACGATGTCGTTGATGATCTCGGTGCCCACGTGCTCGGCCTGGGCCTGCATCTGCTCCATCAGCCAGGGGCCCTGGATGACGTCGGCGAAGCCCGGATAGTTCTCCACCTCGGTGGTGATGGTCAGCTGGCCGCCGGGCTGGATGCCCTGGATCAGCACGGGCTTGAGCAGGGCGCGGGCGGCGTAGATCGCGGCGGTGTAGCCGGCCGGGCCGGAACCGACGATCAGGCAGCGGGTGGTGCGGGGGGCTTTGGTCTCGGACATGTGGCCTATGTAGGTGAGATTCCGCGCCAGCGCACCCTGGCGAGGGCGATCTAGCTTTCGCAGAAACATCCCCGCAACATGACGCAACGACATGTTGCTGAAAACGCCAGGGCCGCGAACGTCCTGGCCCCAAGAATTGACTTGGTTTGATCGCCGCACTCTGGCGCAATCTGGCCAAGCATAAGGAGGAACGCCTAGTGACCGACGTCGCAGCCCAACGGCCGGCCCTGACCCTACCCATCAAGCTGGCCTATGGCTTCGGGACCGTCGCATTTGGGGTGAAGACCCAGCTCATGGGTCTGTTGCTGCTCTATTACAATCAGATCGTCGGCCTGCCGCCGCACTGGGTCAGTATCGGCCTGGCGGTGACCATCTTCTTCGATGCGCTCTGGGACCCCTTCGTCGGACAGATTTCCGACAACTGGCGCTCCCGCCTGGGTCGCCGCCACCCCTTCATGTATTTCGCCGCCCTGCCGTCGGCCATCACCCTGGTGGCCCTGTTCAACCCGCCCCAGGGCTGGTCCGACGGCGCCATCACCGCCTACATGATCGTCATGGTCATCGCCGCCAAGGCGACCATCAGCCTCTATGAGGTGCCGGCCACGGCCCTGACGCCCGAGCTGGCGCCGGCCTACCACGACCGCACTCAACTGCTGACCTTCCGCTACTTCTTCGCCATCTTCGCCAGCAGCGCGGCGGCGGTCATGGGCTGGGTGGTGTTCCTCAAGGACACGGTGGGTCCGAACGGCGAGAAGATCCGCGGGCAGCTCAATCCGGACGGCTACGGCCCCTACGCCCTGGTGGTCGGCGGCCTGATGATCTTCTCGATCCTGGTGGCCTGCCTGGCGACCCAGAGGTTCATCCCCTTCCTGCACAAGCCGGCGGCCCGCAGCATCAGTGTCCTCGACGTGGTCAAGGAAATGCTGGTGACCATGTCCAATCGTAACTTCCTGGTGGTGTCTCTCTCGGCCCTCTTCGTGGGGGTCGGGGCGGGGCTCAGCAACGGGCTGAACATCTATTTCCAGACCTACTTCTGGGGCATGGGCTCGGCCAATCTGGCCTTCATCGTGGCCGGGACCATGCTGGGCAGCCTGCTGGCCCTGATCCTCGCGCCCCTGGTCTCGCGCATCTACGGCAAGAAGCGGGCCTGCGCGATCCTGATGGGGCTGGCTCTGGTGACGTCTCTGACGCCCATCTCCCTGCGCCTCTTGGGGATCATCCCGCAGGACATGAACGGCACCGGCAGCCTGACCGGCATCCTGTTGCTGGACCGCACCCTCTACGGCGCCTTCGCCACGGCCGCGGCCATCCTCACCGCCTCGATGATCGCCGATGTGGTGGAGGAGTCTCAGCTCGCCACCGGCCGCCGCTCGGAGGGCCTGCTGCTCTCGGCCGACAACGTCCTGCAGAAGGTCGCCGGCTCGGTGGCCAGCATCATCCCGGGCTTCCTCCTGCTGTGGGTGGGCATGCCCGAGAAGGCCAAGCCGGAGAGCCTGGACCCGTCCGTCATGACCAACCTGGCCCTGCTGTACCTGCCGGCCACGGCGCTGTTCGCCCTGATGGCCATCAGCGCCATCATGTTCTACCGCCTCGACCGCGCCGGCCACGAAGCCAATCTCGCCAAGCTGGCCGACGTCGCGGCCCTCGGTGCGGTGGTGGTGGAGACCGAGGGCGGTGTCGACGGGTCCGACCTGGCGGTCCCGGGCGCCAAGCCAGTCTAGGAGGGCGGCGCCCGACGGCTGACCCCGGCGTTCGCTTAACGCCTGCTTCAGCGCGTCGGGCTAGGGTTGGGTGTTCATCCTGCTTGGTCGCCCATGCCTGACGCCCCCCACATCGAGATCGCCGGCCGTCGGATCGGGGCGGACCACGAGCCCTACGTGATCTGCGAGCTGTCGGGAAACCACAACGGCAGCCTGGACCGGGCGCTGTCCATGATCGACGCGGCGGCCGACACTGGCTGCGACGCCATCAAGATCCAGACCTATACCGCCGACACCATCACGATGGATGTCGACCGGCCGGAGTTCAAAATCCATGGCGGCCTGTGGGACGGGCGCAGCCTGCATGAGCTCTACCAGGAGGCCCAGACCCCCTATGAGTGGCACGCCGCCCTGTTCGAGCGGGCCGCCCGGCGCGGGGTGACCCTGTTCTCCAGCCCCTTCGACGAGAGCGCGGTGGACCTGCTGGACGGCCTGGGAGCCCCGGCCTTCAAGATCGCCTCCTTCGAGGCCGTGGACCTGCCGCTGATCGCCTATGCGGCGGCCAGGGGCAAACCGCTGATCATCTCCACCGGCATGGCCAACCTGGCCGAGATGACCGCCGCCCGCGACACCGCCCTGGCCGCCGGCGCGCCCGGCGTGGTGATGCTCCACTGCGTCTCCAGCTACCCGGCCGCGCTCAAGGACGCCAATGTCCGTACCGTGGCCGACATGGCCAGCCGCTTCGACAGCCCCATCGGCCTCTCCGACCACACCCACGGCACGGCGGCCTCGGTGGCCGCCATCGCGCTCGGCGCCTGCGTCATCGAGAAGCATTTCACCCTGGCCCGCGCCGACGGCGGGCCGGACGCCGCCTTCAGCCTGGAGCCCGCGGAATTCACGGCCCTGGTGCGCGACTGCAAGGACGCCTGGACGGCGCTGGGCCGCGCCCACTACGACCTGCTGGGGTCGGAAAAGGCCAACCGTCAGTTCCGCCGCTCGCTCTACATCAGCGCCGACGTCAAGGCCGGCGAGGTCCTGACGCGGGCCAATGTCCGCTCGATCCGGCCCGGAAATGGCCTGCCACCGGCCGAGCTGGCCAAGGTCCTGGGCAAACCCGCGGCGCGGAATCTCAGCCGTGGCGAACCCCTGGCCTGGGACATGCTGGATTAGATATATCTAAATGGCGGGGCAAGCAACGACTGCAGGCGGCGCCCAAACCTAGGCGGCGATGGCCTCGGAGGCCTCGATGTTCAGGGCCTGGGCCAGCGACTTGGAGATCTCCGACAGCGAGGCGGTCTGGGTCTGGGCTTCCCAGGCGCCGGCGATGAAGTTGGCGCCCTGGTGCTTGGCCAAGGCGGTGTGCAGGCCCGACAGCTTGCGGGCGGCGTCCAGGGAGTGCTGGGCCCAGCGGGGTTCGACCTGGATCGAGACGGTCTCGTCCAGGTGCAGCGAAGCGCCGCCGAAGCCGCCCATCAGCCTGTGAACCTCTCGGCGCAACTCGCTGTCGGAGACCTCCGACACGCATTCCGCCGAGAGCAGGGCCTGGCCCCGGCACTCATAGAGGTGCACCCGGAACACCGATCCCTCGGCGGTGAAGTTGCGGACATGGAAGGGCAGGGGGCCGGCGTAGCGGGCCTTGAAGATGTAGCTGGTCAGGCTCTTGGCGAGGCGCTTGGGAGGCTCCAGGTCGAGCGGGGCGAACAGCGGCGACGGATCGGCCGCCCAGACCAAGATGTCACCGGCCTCGCGGGCCGCGAAGGCCTGCTGCGGCGACAGGAAAGAGGCGGTCTGGATGGTCACGCCCAACCGTTCCAGGGCGCTCTGGCAGCGCATGAAGAAGGTCTGGAAACCGCCGGCGGGCAGGCTCGCCGTCTGGTTCTGCAATCGGCCCCACAGGGCGCGGGGAATGCCGTAGAGGCCGTCATAGACCGGGTCGGACTTCTTGGCCCGGGCCAGGTCGCAGGTCTCGATATCGGTCGCATAAACCCGTTTTACGCCCAGAGGGATGGCCGCCCCGGCGTCGACTTCGTCCAGCCAGGCGCCCAGGACCCACTGGCAATAGCGGGTCAGAGGGCCTGAAATATCATGGGGATAGGCGCGGATCCTGTCGGCCAGACTGTCGCCGGTCACCGGGGTGAGATCCAGCGTGCGGGTGCGCAGGGCCGGGCCTTCGAAGTCGTGGGTGAAGGCCAGGTCGCCGCCCGGCGCGGGGCTGACCGAGCCGAAGCGGTTCTCGAAGTCCTCGAAGACCAGGCCGTTGGCCTCCAGCAGGGTGCGGGTCGGATCGCCCTGCGGTCCGAAGTGGCGGCGGTCGGCGCGCAGCTCCAGGCCATGGTCGCGGCGCGGCCAGGCGGTCCCGCCCAGCTGATCGAACCGCTCATGGAGTTCGATGTCGCGGCAACCGAGGCGATGGGCCTCGAAGGCGGCTAGAATTCCCGTGAGCCCGCCGCCGATGATGCGGACCGTCGGGGCCTTTGAGCCCCGGATAACACCAAGCTGTCGCATGCCGACTGTCTTACGAGCGCCTTCGGCGCCTCCCCGTTTCCGCCAACCTAGGCCATGGGGTGCGAAAGGACCGTTAAGGTTGCGGGCCCTGCGGATGAGGCAGGCTGTCGCGGGTGGCGATGAGCTTCAGGAAGGTCTCCGCGGCCCGGCCTGCGCCCAGGCCGTCGCAGATCGCCGCGCTGGCGGCCGAGAGCCGGGCGCGAAGCGCCGCGTCGGTCAGCAGGCGTACGATGGCGCGGTCCAGGCGGGCGTCCAGGTCATCGGCGCGGGCGTCGACCACCAGGGCGGCCTCGCGTTCGGCCATGGCGTCGGCCGCGCCCTGCTGGTTCTGGGCCAGCACCAGCATGGCCGAAGGTAGCCCCAGCACGCAGCGCTCCCAGATGCTCGACCCCGCCGCCCCGATGGCGATGTCGGCGTTGAGGATGAGGTTGGCCATGTCCTGGCTGTCGACGTGCAGGGTCATGCGCGGGTCACGGCTGGCGATCTTGGTCAGCCCCGGCAGGCTGGGCGCGCCGGCGCCCAGGACAACATCCAGGGTCACGTCGTTGAGGCGCATCCGCAGCCGTTCCACCACCCGTGCGGTGATCGCGCCGACGTCGGTGAGGCCAAGCGTCACCAGCACGCGGCGCACCCCGCCGCCCCTGCGGGCCAGGGCGGGGTTGCGCAGGTGGGCGAACTCCGGACGCACGGGAGCGAACTCCGGGCCCAGCAGCAGCTGAGCGTCGGTCAGCAGGGCGTAGTCGCTCGGCTGGCGGCCCGGGCCGGAGTCCAGCACCAGGTTGGCGGCCAGGGGGCGGTCGGCTAGGTCGTCGATCACCAGGGTCGTGCGGCCCCTGGCCAGGGCCTCGTGATGCTCGCGGCCCAGGCCGTAGTGATCGAAGACCACGGCGTCGAAGCGCACGCCGGTGAGGGCGTCGGCGATATGGTCGGGGTCGAGGCCGGTGGCCTCCTCGCGCACGATCTCCGGACCGAAGACCTCCAGCAGGGCGGCCACCTCCAGCGTGCAGGCGAAGGCGCAGTCGGCGCCCCGCTCGCCCAGGGCGCGGGCGAGCGTGATGCAGCGCATCACGTGGCCGCCACCGACTTCGGGGCCGGCGTTGGCGACAAACAGGATCCGGGGGCGGACGGGAATCATCTCCCGTGCATGGAAGGCCGAAAGCGGCGCGCTGGGAAGGCGACTTTGCAGCGCAGTTAGCCGTTCGCGGCCTCGATGGCGGCGTCCAGGGCGTCGCGGAAGATCACGAAGAACAGCTCCGGATCACCTGGGTCGAGGTTCTCCACCATGCCCGAGACCTTGTAGCCGCGCGCCACCAGCAGGGTGCGCATGGGCTGGTTGGACTCGTTGCAGGAGACGAACATCCGGTCGCCCTCGAACTGGCCCTCGATGTTGGCCATCAGGGCTCCGGCCACCCCCCGGCGCAGGAAGCGCTCGGCGGTGTAGATGCGCTCCAGGAAGGGGTGGCCAAAGAACTCCGCCATCACCGCGTAGCCGGCGATCTCGTCGTCCAGCACCAGGACGCGGACATCCATGCCCCGATCGCCGGCCAGGGCCTTGCTCACATAGTCGTGGCGGCGCTCTTCGCGCCGGGCGACGGGATCGAATTCCAGGATGGCGGCCAGGTCGCCTGGGTTGGCGGGGCGGATCTCGACGCTCATGCCGGGGTTCGCTCATCATAGCGGCGCAGCACCTCGACGGCGGCGCGGTCGGTTTCGGCCAGCGGCGGATACTTCCAGCGGTGGAAGGCGCCGCCGAACGGCCGGGCGGCGCCGAGGCGCTCGAGGTCTTCGTGGAACAGGCGGAACTTGAGGCTGTCGCCGTCCATCTTGAGGATGAAGACCGGCTTGCCGGTGCTGGCGGCGTCGGTGGCCATGTTGGTGGAGTCCTCGGTCACCAGGATGTAGTCGGCCGCGGCCAAGAAGGCGAAGTAGGGGTTCTCCCCCTCGCCATCCCAGATGATCCCCGGAATGTGCCGCAGCCGCGCCGTCAGCAGGGCGCGGGCCGCGTCGGGCGTGCGGCGCGAGAAACTCACCATGACCGATCCGCCTTCCTGCACGACGGGCAACTCGATCTCATGTGCGAGGGAGGCGGCGCGCTCGACCGACAGGTTGTGCGCCTTGGACCTGCCGCCGATCACCACGGCGACGCGGGGGCGGGGCAGGGCGTCGATCTGTTTCTTGAAGCGCGCCAGCTCGGCCTTCAGCCGCTTGGCGTTGACGCCATTGGGCGAGCCGGTGATCGGGAACACGTTGTCGCCCTGCAGCCGGTCGTGCTTGGGGGGGATCACCAGGTCAAACAGACTGGTGGGCATGCGGGGGTCCTGAGTCTGGACCACGAAGGTGGCGTTCTTGGTCCAGGCCTTCAGGCGGATGGAGAGCGGCAGGGTGGCGCGGCCCGCGGCCAGCCAGATGTCGGGCCAGGGCGGGCCGATACCAGTGTCGGGCTTCAGGGTCTTGAGCGGCAGGGGATTCAGCCACCAGGGCAGGCGGCCGATGCGGCCCTTCCAGGCCACGCGCTTGATCACGATCTGCGCCTTGCGCCGGGCGGCGATGGCGTTGGCCAGTCCCACGACCTGGCTCTCCATGCCCGCCCGTCCGTCGGATACGGCCCAGATGACGAGCGGCGGCGTGTCGGGGGATTTCGCCAAGCTTGCGGCTTCCGTGCTCAGGCATGAGTCAGGGAGCCGACTCTCGCCGGCTCACCATAGCGACCTTTTCGGCTTGGCTAAGGCCTAGCTAAACCCACTCGACCTTTAGGATCTCGTAGGCCTTGGTGCCGCCGGGGGTCGGGACCTCGACGACGTCTCCGGTCTCCTTGCCGATCATCGCACGCGCGATGGGGGAGGCGATGGAGATCTTGCCTGCTTTTACGTCGGCTTCGTGCTCGCCGACGATCTGGTAGCGGGCCTCATCCTCGGTGTCCTCGTCGACGACGGAGACCGTGGCGCCAAACTTTACCTGACTACCGGAAAGTTTGGAGACGTCGATGACCTGTGCGCGGGCCATCCGATCTTCGATGTCGGCGATCTGGCCTTCGATCCAGCCTTGGCGCTCCTTAGCTGCGTGATACTCAGCGTTCTCCGAGAGATCGCCATGCTGGCGAGCTTCCGAAATGGCCGCGATCACCGCTGGTCGCTCCAGGGTTTTCAAACGCTTGAGGTCTTCGTCGAGGCCTTGATAGCCTCCGACGGTCATTGGGACTTTTTCCATGGCAGATAGGTAACTCGGGTTCGCCCTTGGGTTTGTGTTCCGGCCGCGGGCGCAGGCGACCGGGGGGATAGAGGATAGAAGCCAGACTGTGAAAACTCAAGGGGTGCAATGCAGCAATGTCATTGCGAAGCGCGGCGGATGCCGGAATGGCCTCCCAAACTCCCCGCCCTTGGGAGGGTTCCATCGGCCGGCGGTGGCGCCGGGCGGGTCGGGCGCCTAGATTGCCCCTGCAACGAGAGACAAGACCATGGCCGCCAAGCGGGGCGTCACCCTCTATCACTCCCCCGCCAGCCGGGCCTTCACCGCCTACTGGCTGCTGGAGGAGCTGGGCGTGCCCTTCCGCGTCCAGACCGTCGACATCGCCAACGGTGACCAGAAGAAGCCGGAATACCTGGAGCTGAACCCGTCGGGAAAGGTGCCCACCGTCACCGACGGCGAGGTGGTGGTCAGCGAGAACCCCGCCATCTGCCTCTATCTGGCCGACCGCTACGGATACGGTTCGCTGGCCCCGAGGATCGAGGAGGCCGATCGCGGCCCCTATCTGAAGTGGATGGTCTATTCGACCGCGGTGCTGGAGCCGCTGCTGATGCTGCACGACAAGCACATCGACCTACCGGGGCGCGAGACCGGGTTCGGCGGCTATGAGGACGTGATCGGCGTGCTCACCGGCGCCCTGAAGGACCGCCAGTACCTGCTGGGCGACCGGTTCTCGGCCGCCGACGTCATGCTAGGCTCGGTGATCTCCACCTCGCTCTATCGCAAGGAGCTGCCGGAGCATCCCGTGCTGGTGGATTACAACGCCCGCCTGACGCACCGCGAGGCCTATCATCGGGCCGCCGACGCTACGTGGCCGGCCCACCTCTTCCCGGCGCCCTAGCTCTCCGAGATGATCGCGCCCCTCAGCTCCTCGGCGTCGGGGGCCTCATAGACGCCCTCGATGAAGTCGAACATGTCGGGGTTCACCTCGATGGCGAAGGTCTCGCCGTGCACCTCGTTGCGCTCCAGGACCCGCGCGCGGCGGATCTCCGAGCTGGCGGTGACGAAGTGGAACTGGAGAGGGAGTTCGCAGGCCTCGGCGATCTCCGCGACGCGGGCGCGGTCGGACTTGCGCATCAGGCCCAGGTCGAGGACCACCGAGGTTCCCGCCGCCATGGCCGCGGCGGCCACCGACCAGATCTGCGCCTCGCACCGCTCGACGCGGGACATCATCCACTCGAACTCCAGCGGCTCGGGCATGTCGGCGGCGAACAGCCGCGCCATCCAGTCGTCGATGGCGAAGTGGATGGCCGGCTCGGTGCGGGCGAGCTGCTTGGCGTAGGTCGACTTCCCGGCGCCGGAGGGGCCGAAGATCACGTGCAGGGTAGCGGTCATGGGCCGCCGGTTACTTCACCGAGAGGCCGCCGTCGATGACCAATTCCGCGCCGGTGACATAGCGGCTCTCCTCCGACGCCAGCCAAAGGACGCCGTTGGCGATGTCCAGCGGGTAGCCCTTGCCCCCCAGGGGCACGGCGTCGGCGCTCATGGCGTCCAGCACCTGGGGCCGGGGCGGGCGGGCGTTGTCGCCCGGCTCGCCGGTGCCGATGATGTCGTCCCAGATCGGCGTCTCGATGATGCCGGGGTGGACGGAATTGACCCGGATGCCGTCCTTGGCGTTTCCGCACTCCATGGCCACGGCCTTGGTGAACAGGCGGACCCCGCCCTTGGTGGCGCAGTAGCCCGCCAGGATCGCCGAGCCCTTGAGGCCCGCCACCGAGGACATGTTGATGATCGAGCCGCCGTCGCCGCTGAGGCGCATCAGCGGGATCGAGTGCTTCACCCCCAGGAAGACGCCGTCGAGATTGATCGCCACCTGTCGCTGGAAGTCGCTGAGGGGCATGTCCAGCACTGAGCCGGAGATGCCGATGCCGGCGTTGTTGACCAGGATGTCGAGCCGGCCGTGGTCAGCCTTGATGGCGGCGACCACATCGACCCACGCCTGCTCTGAGGTGACGTCCTGATGACGGTACTGCGCCTTGCCCCCCTTGGCCGCGATCTCGGAGGCCAGGGTCTGGCCCTTTTCGTCCTGCAGGTCGGTGAGGACGACGATCGCGCCTTCCTCGGCCAGGCGCTCGGCGCAGGCGCGCCCGATGCCGCTCGATCCGCCGGTGACCAGGGCCACCTTGCCTTGAACCCGTCCCGCCATTCTGTTTCCCCGTGGCTTCTTGTTCGTCGTGGCACGAGGGGTAGCCTAGGCCCGGCGCTTTGCCCAGCATCACCCCGCGTCAGGCTGGGCGTGGGTGCGCAAGAGTAAGAGCGTCCGCCCAGACTTGATCCAGGCGGACTTGGTGCGTCGAAGGTGTGATCCGCGCTGGCCCCTGCGCACTCGGGGCGGGGGCCAGCCCAGATCGTGTCCGGCTACCGGAGGTAGGACGGTGTTGAGTCACCCGTGGTGACGAGGCCGTAGATCAGCCCGATGGCCAGCACCACGACGGCGGCGACCATCAGGACACCGATCAGGCCCTCGAAGCGCTCATAGAGATGCCGGTTCTTGTGATGACGGACAGCCGTTTCGCCGGTCTTGAGATCTTCTGACATGGCGTTTCCCTCGCATTCTGTTGGGGGAACAAGTCCCCACGCCAGGCTGCGACAGGCGCCCTCTAGGGCTAGTCCGGTCAGTCTTCAGGGGCCGCCGGAAACACGCCCACTTGCGCCTGCAAAAGCAAGGCGACAGGCGGAGGTTGAGCCCAAAACGCTGTTCGGTCAATGAGGTCAGGCGGGCTGGCGGAGTTGATGTGTCACCGAGGCCGACTATGAGATGGGGGCATGGACATCGACAAGGTCGAGATCGCGCGTAAGGCGCCAGCGCCGGTGTCGCCCGCCGGGACGACAACGGCGGGGCGGCGGCGCTTCAATCCCTTCACCGCGCTTGGTCCTGGGTTGATCACCGGGGCGGCCGATGAGGATCCCGGGGGCATCGCGACCCACAGCCAGGCCGGCGCCCAGTTCGGACTGGGCATGCTGTGGACGGCCTTCGCCACCTATCCCTTCATGGCGGCCTTTCAGTCGGTCTGCGGACGTATCGGGCGGGTGACGGGCCGCGGTCTAGCGGCCAATATCGGCCGCGCCTTTCCGCGTTGGGTGGTGCTGAGCGTCGTCGGGTTGCTGCTGCTGGCCAATGTGCTCAACATCGCCGCCGACGTGGCGGCCATGGGCGAGGCCGCCCAGCTGGTGTTCGGCGGCAACCGGCACGTCTTCACCCTGGGCCTCGCGGTCTTCTCGCTGCTGCTGCAGGTCTTCGTGCCCTACCATCGCTATGTGGGCTTCCTGAAGTGGATGACGCTGGCCCTGTTCTCCTATGTGGCGGTGGCCTTCGCGACCCACATCCCCTGGACGGAGGTCGTGGCCCAGACCCTCGCCCCGCAGATCAAGCTGGACTTGGCGACGGCGACCGTGGTGGTGGCGGTGTTCGGGACCACCATCAGTCCCTACCTGTTCTTCTGGCAGGCCGCCGAGGAGGTAGAGGACGTCGCTCTTCGCCCCGACGAACACCCCCTCACCGAGCATCCCGAGGAGGCGGAGTACGAGCTCAAACGGATCGGCTGGGACACCTACCTGGGCATGGCCTACGGCAATGGCATCGGCTTCTTCGTGATGCTGGCCACGGCCGCAACCCTACACTCGGCCGGCATCACCCAGATCGATACGGCGTCCCAGGCGGCGATGGCCCTGCGGCCCCTGGCCGGGGACCTGGCCTTCATGCTGTTCGCCCTGGGCATCATCGCGACCGGCCTGCTGGCGGTGCCGGTGCTTGCCGCCTCGGCCGCCTACGCCCTCTCCGAGGCCATGGGCTGGAAAGCCAGCCTGGAGAGTCGCTTCAGTGAGGCGCACGGCTTCTACGGGGTGATCGGGGTGGCGATCCTGGCCGGGGTGATCCTCGACTATTCGCCCCTGGACCCGATCCGGGCCCTGTTCTGGAGCGCCGTGATCAACGGCGTGATCGCCGTGCCGCTGATGGCGGTGATCATGCTGGTGGCGACCCGCAGGTCGATCATGGGCGCCTTCACCGCCACCCCTCTCCAGCGCATCGTCGGCTGGGCGGCGGTGGCGATCATGGCCGCGGCGTCCGGGGTTATGTTCGCTCAGATGGCGGGGGCGTTCTGACCCTCAGGCGTAGCTCTGCAGCGGACGAACCTCCAGGGGCGCCTTGGCGGTCTCGGCGATGGCCTGGGCCGCGGCCAGGGCGCCGGCCGCGGTGGTGAAGTAGGGGGTCTTCATCATCAGGGCCGTGCGGCGCAATTCGAAGCTGTCGGCCACCGACTGCTTGCCCTCGGTGGTGTTGAAGACGAGCTGGACCTCGCCATTCTTCATGGCGTCGACGATGTGCGGACGGCCCTCCAGGACCTTCTTCACGTGCTCGACGGCCAGGCCTTCGCCGGCCAGGTAGGCGGCGGTGCCGCCCGTGGCGAGGACCCGGAAGCCCTGGCCCAGCAGCAGGCGGATCGGCTCGACGATCCAGGGCTTGTCGGCCTCGCGCACGGAGACGAACACGCAACCGGTCTTGGGCAGGGTCACCCCGCCGCCCAGCTGGGCCTTGGCGAAGGCGCGGGCGAAGGCGGGAGCCAGGCCCTCGCCCTCCCGCCGCCAGTCGAGGCCCATGACCTCGCCGGTGGAGCGCATTTCTGGGCCCAGGATGGTGTCGACGCCGGCGAAGCGGGCGAAGGGGAAGACGGCTTCCTTCACCGCGATGTGGTTATAGGGCGGCTCGCTGGTGTCGAAGGACGACAGTGGTTCGCCGGCCATCACCTTGGCGGCGATGGCGGCGAGCGGCTTGCCGATGGTCTTGGCCACGAAGGGCACGGTGCGGCTGGCGCGCGGGTTCACTTCCAGCACGAAGATCCGCGGATTGTCGGAGTGCGGCTCCTCGATAGCGAACTGGACGTTCATCAGGCCCTTCACGTTCAGGGCCAGGGCCATGCGCACGGTCTGGGCCTTCAGCTCGGCGATGGTTTCCGGTTTCAGCGAGAAGGGGGGCAGGGAGCAGGCGCTGTCGCCCGAGTGTACGCCCGCCTCCTCGATGTGCTCCATGACGCCCGCCACGAACACGTCCTTGCCGTCGCAGATGGCGTCGACGTCCACCTCGGTGGCGCGGCTGAGGTACTGATCGATCAGGACCGGGCTGTCGCCGGAGACCTGAACGGCGGTGCGGATGTAGCGGTCCAGCTGCTCGTCATCGCGGATGATCTCCATGGCCCGACCGCCCAGCACGTAGGAGGGGCGGATGACGATGGGGTAGCCGACCGAATGGGCGCCGGCGAAGGCCTCTTCCGCCGTGCGGGCGATGGCGTTGATCGGCTGGGCGATCTCCAGCTTGTGCAGCAGTTGCTGGAAGCGTTCGCGGTCCTCGGCCAGGTCGATGGCGTCGGGGCTGGTGCCCAGGATCGGTATGCCGGCGTCTTCCAGGGCCTGGGCCAGCTTCAGCGGGGTCTGGCCGCCGAACTGGACGATGACCCCCAGCAGGGTCCCCTTGCGCTGCTCGACGGCGATCAGTTCCAGCACATCTTCCGCGGTGAGCGGCTCGAAGTACAGGCGGTCGGAGGTGTCGTAGTCGGTGGAGACCGTCTCCGGGTTGCAGTTGACCATGATCGACTCGATGCCGAGGTCGGCCAGGGCGAAGGCGGCGTGGCAGCAGCAGTAGTCGAACTCGATCCCCTGGCCGATCCGGTTGGGACCGCCGCCGAGGATGATGGCCTTGCGCGCCTCGGTGGGCTCGCTCTCGCACTGGGGTTCCTGGCCAAGCGAGCCGGTCTCGTAGGTGGAGTACATGTAGGGCGTGGCGGCGCGGAACTCGCCAGCGCAGCTGTCGATGCGCTTGAAGACCGGGCGAACGGCCAGCTCCTGGCGAAGGGCGCGGACCTTGGCCTCCGGGGTGTTGGTCAGCTTGGCCAGGCGGGCGTCGGAGAAGCCCTGGGCCTTGAGGGCGCGGAAGCCCTGGGCGGTGACGGGCAGGCCCGCGGCGCGGACGTGACCTTCGGTGCGGACCAGGGTCTCCAGCTGGCGCAGGAACCAGGGCTCATACGAGCAGGCGCCGTGGATTTCCTCGACCGCCAGGCCGTGGCGGAAGGCCTGAGCGATGACGCGCAGTCGATCAGGGGTGGGCATCGTCAGGGCGCGCAGGACCGCGGCGCGGCCGGTGTCGGGATCGTCCGACCCCTCGATATCGATCTCGTCCAGGCCGGTCAGGCCGGTCTCCAGGCCGCGCAGCGCCTTCTGCAGGCTCTCGGCGAAGGTGCGGCCGATGGCCATGACCTCGCCAACCGACTTCATGGCGGTGGTCAGGTGGGGCTCGGAGCCCGGATACTTCTCGAAGGCGAAGCGGGGGATCTTGGTGACGACATAGTCGATGCTGGGCTCGAAGGAGGCCGGCGTCGCCCCGGTGATGTCGTTCATCAGCTCGTCGAGGGTGTAGCCCACGGCCAGGCGAGCGGCGACCTTGGCGATTGGGAAGCCGGTGGCCTTGGAGGCCAGGGCCGAGGACCGCGAGACCCGTGGGTTCATCTCGATCACCACCATACGGCCGTCGGCGGGATTGACCGCAAACTGCACGTTGGACCCGCCGGTCTCGACCCCGATCTCGCGCAGCACGGCGATCGAGGCCGCGCGCATGATCTGGTATTCCTTGTCGGTCAGGGTGAGGGCGGGGGCGACGGTGATCGAGTCCCCCGTGTGCACCCCCATCGGGTCGATGTTCTCGATCGAGCAGACGATGATACAGTTGTCGGCCTTATCGCGGACCACCTCCATCTCGTACTCTTTCCAGCCGAGCACGCTCTCCTCGATGAGCACCTCGGTGGTGGGGGAGAGGTCCAGGCCGCGCTCCACGATCTCGCGGAATTCCTCGACATTGTAGGCGATGCCGCCGCCGGTGCCGGCCAGGGTGAAGGACGGGCGGATGATGGCCGGCAGGCCGACGAATTCCAGGCCTTCCAGGGCCTCGTCCATCGAGTGGGCGGCCTTGGACTTGGGGCTCTCGAGGCCCAGCTTGTCCATGGCGTCGCGGAATTTCTGGCGGTCCTCGGCCTTGTCGATGACGTCGGCCTTGGCCCCGATCATCTCCACGCCGTACTTGGCCAACACGCCGGAGGCTTCCAGGGCGAGCGCCGTGTTCAGCGCGGTCTGGCCGCCCATGGTGGGCAGCAGGGCGTCGGGGCGTTCCTTGGCGATGATCTTCTCGACCATCTCCGGGGTGATCGGCTCGATATAGGTGGCGTCGGCCACATCGGGGTCGGTCATGATCGTGGCCGGGTTCGAATTGACCAGCACGATGCGGTAACCCTCGGCGCGCAGGGCCTTGCAGGCCTGGACCCCGGAGTAATCGAACTCGCAGGCCTGGCCGATGATGATGGGACCGGCGCCGATGATCAGGATCGAGGAGATGTCTGTGCGTTTGGGCATCGTTCGGTCCGCGCATAAGGGCGGCGCCGCGTGGCCGCGCGCCGTTCCCGTTCAATCTGTAGGTTAAGGCGCCCGTTTAGAGAGGGAGTCGTGCCTGCGCAAGCGGGCAGGGGGCGCCTGCGAAGACTCTCCTTGGCGGGCCTCGGATAGCGCGGAAAGAAAATGGGCCGGCGCGGACGCCGGCCCATTCCCGGGCGCCTGTCGGGGCGAGAGGCTCCGCGGCGGTGCTAGACCTGCAGGTTGCCCGCAGACATCTTGCCGCTGCGCTTGTCGCGCTCGAGTTCGAAGGTGACCTTCTGGCCCTCGTCCAGCGAACGGAGCCCGGCGCGTTCCACGGCGGAGATGTGCACAAACACGTCCGCGCCGCCGTCATCGGGCTGAATGAAGCCGTAACCCTTGGTGCCGTTGAACCATTTCACGGTGCCGGTAGACATAGAGATATTCGTCCTTGGATAGATATCTCCCACGCCCGAAACGTTCGGACGGGGATCAAAAGTCGGGGGATCGGGAGGCAGGTCCGGTGCGTCCGGGAACGCGTCGAAAGTCAGCCGAACCTACGAGTTTGACAGTGCCATCTTGGCCTAAAATCGCTCTGAAAGCAAGATGGAGCCACGTTGCTGTCTAGCAGCCGACAGGAGAAGCAACGACCATCCTCTAGGTCCCAGCCTGGGCTATCTGCACATGACGTTTCTTGCCGCCGCCCTGCCCGCTGGGGGTGGCAGGCCGTGATGCTCGACCACACGGGCGTCCGCCCAGGCCAGGGGTCGGGCGGCGCCGAGGTCTTCCTCAACGGGCGTTAACCATGATTTCATAGCCAAGCCTCAGCCTGATGCTCAACAAACTCGGGCTGGGATCTCGTCATGTCTGCATTCGCACGCCCGCTCGGGCAACCGCCGGCGGACGCCGCGTCCCTCAAGGGGGATGGCGGCAAAGGCGCGCCCACTTCCCTCGTGGCCCTCACTCGTTATGGCCTGGAACGGCAGGCGAGGGGCGACTTCCAGGCGGCCGTCGAGGCTTTCCGCGCGGTGGCCGGGGCCGCGCCCCGTCAGGCCCTGGTCTGGAACAACCTGGCGCTCGCGCTCGGCGGTTTGGGAGACCACGAGCAGGCCGCCATCGCCCTGCGCAAGTCCCTGGACATTGACGCCAGCCAGGTTTCGGCCTGGGTCAGCCTGGCCGCCTCGCTGCTGCAGCTGGGCCGCCCGGACGAGGCCGAGAGCGCCTGCGACGGCGCCATCGCCCGCGACCCCGACAACGGAGACGCCTGGCAGATTCGCGCCATGGTCCTGGCCGGCCGTGACGACTTCGGCGGCGCGGCGGCGGCCTTCGCCCGCACCATTGAGATCACTGGCGAGACCGGCGCCCTACGCGCCAACCTGGGCGTGACCCTCTTCAAGTCCGGCGCCTTCCACGAGGCGCAGCGCAACTTCGACGCCGCCATGGCCCTGGAGGCCGACGCCAACGCCGACGAGATCGTCGAGATGGCGCGCCTGTGCCGGTTCGTGGTGGCGGGGCTCGACGGCGACATGACCCGTGTCACCGCCATCAGCCGGGAGCTGACCGGCGCGGCGGAGACCGACACCCTCTTCAAGACCGCGCTGCTCTGCCTGGACTGGGCGGGGCGCAAGGGGCCCGCGGCCCTGATCGCCCAGACCTGGGCCGCCCTGCGCCCCGGCAACCTGGAGGCCCGGCACATGGCCGACGCTGCGATGGGCCGCCCGGTGGAGCGGCAGCCCGCCGCCTTCGTGGCCCAGCACTTCGACGGCATGGCCGAGCAGTTCGACGAGAAGCTCGTGGGCCGCCTCGGCTACCGGGGCCCGGAGGAAATCCGCAACCTGATGGCGGCCTGGATCGACGCCGATGCCGCCCTGGACGTGCTCGACATCGGCTGTGGCACCGGACTGTGCGGTCCAGTTCTGCGCCCCTATGCGCAGCGGTTGACCGGGGTCGATCTCTCTGACGGCATGCTGGCCAAGGCCCGAGCGGGCGGCCTCTATGACGAACTACGGTGCGCCGACCTGGTGGACACCCTCAGCCAGGCCGGCGCCCGGTGGGACATGATCGTGGCGGGCGACACCTTCCCCTATGTCGGAACCCTGGGCGGCGTCTTCGACGGCGCCGCGGCGACCTTGAAGTCGGGCGGCTGGCTGATCTTCTCCACAGAGGCGGCGGAAGGCGACGGAGTCACCCTGCGCGGCAACGGGCGTTACGCTCACGGGCGGGGCTATATCGCCGACCTCGCCGCCGGCCGCTTCGACATCATCGAGCGCAGGTCCACCATGCTCCGCCGCGAGGCCGGGGTGGCGCTGGAGGGCGACTACTTCATGATGCGCAAGATCTAGCGCTTCAGGGCCGCCTTAGGCCTTGCCAGCGGCGGTCGGCTTGGGGCAGCTTCGCCGCCAGCCTTCCGCCGGAAAAGACCCAAACTTGCCCGCGACCTCTGCGATCGATCCGCTGACCGAGTTGATGCCGAGGATCGCCGCGGGCGACCGCGCGGCCCTGCGACAACTTTACCAGGCCACCTCGGCGAAGCTATTCGGCGTCTGCCTTCGTATCCTCTCCAACAGAGATGAAAGCGAAGACGTGCTGCAAGAGGTCTACATCACGATTTGGCGTCGCGCCGACCGCTTCGAAGCGGGCCGGGCCAGCGTCATGACGTGGATCTCCACCATCGCCCGCAACCGCGCCATCGACCGCCTGCGCGCCCGTGGGCCCCTGGCCTATGCCGAGCAGGTGGAAGAGCTGGAGATCGACGACGGCCTGCCCCGCGCCGACGCTCTGCTGGAGGCCGCCCAGGATGGCGAGGCCCTGGGCCGGTGCCTGTCGGAACTGGACGAGCGCACCGAGAAGGTGATCCGCACCGCCTTCTTCGAGGGCGTCACCTACGAGGCCCTGGCCGCCCGGATGGAGGCCCCGCTGGGCACGGTGAAGAGCTGGATCCGCCGGGGCCTGGCCAAGCTCAAGGGGTGCCTTGAGTCATGAGTGAGCCCCTGACCCCCGACCTGCCCGAGGATGAGGCCTTCGCCGCCGAGCATGCTCTGGGCGTGCTGAACGCCGGTGAGCGCGCCGCCGCGGAACTGCGCATGGCCCGGGAACCGGCCTTCGCCGCCCATGTCGAGGCCTGGCAGGCGCGACTTGCACCCATGCTGGCCGCTGTGGCGCCCGTGGAGCCGCCCGCCAGCCTCTGGCCCCGTATCGAGCGCGGCCTTCCGGCCAATGACAACGAAGGCCGCGGCGTGAGGTTCTGGCGTGGCTGGGCCATGGGCGGCATGGGGCTGGCCGCCGCCAGTTTGGCCGCCGTCGTGGTGCTGGCCACCCGGCCGCCCGAGATCATCGCGCCGCCGACGCCAGGCGAACTGCTGAACGCCCGTCTCGACACCAGCGGCGGCCAGCACCTGTTCGTCGCCGCCTACGATCCGGTGCGCCAGAAGCTGATCGTCACCTCGCTGGTGGCGCCGGGGACCGACCCGATCCACGTCCACGAACTGTGGCTGATCCCCGCCGACGGCAAGCCGCGCTCGCTGGGCCTCATCGCGCCAGGGACCTCCAAGAGCCTGCCGATGCCGGAGGGCTTGCCGGCGCTCACCACCGAGGGCGCGTCCATCGCCGTCTCCGTCGAACCGCTGGGAGGCTCGAAAGAGAACGGACCGTCAGGGCCGGTGGCCGCGATCGGCAAGCTCGCCCGGATTTAATCTTCGGGTCCCTGCGTCCGGATAAGTTTCCGGACCGTATTCATGTCATCGCCGTCTAGTGGCGAACTGAATTCAAGGGACCGGAACATGAAGATCAACACTATCGTCGCGCTTGCGACCGGCGTCTCCATCTCGTTTGCTGGCGTTACTATGGCCTCTGCTCGGGCCATGGACCAGAAAACTGTGATGGTCGGTGGCGCCGCCATGTATCCTTCAAAGAATATTGTAGAGAACGCCGTCAATTCGAAGGATCACACCACCCTGGTCGCCGCCGTGAAGGCCGCAGGTTTGGTGGAGACCCTGTCGGGGTCTGGCCCTTTCACGGTGTTCGCACCCACCAACGCCGCGTTCGCCAAGCTGCCGGCCGGAACCGTGGAGAGCCTGGTGAAGCCTGAGAGCAAGGCCGCCCTCACCAACATCCTGACCTATCACGTGGTCCCGGGCCGCCTGACCGCGATGGATCTCACCGCCCAGATCAAGGCCGGTGGCGGCAAGGCCATGCTGAAGACTGTGCAGGGTGGAGACCTGACCGTCTCCGCCATGGGTGACATGGTGATGCTCACCGACGCGAAGGGCGGCATGTCTCACGTCACCATCGCCAATGTCATGCAGTCCAACGGCGTGATCCACGTTGTCGACACGGTCCTGATGCCGTAACGCTCGCGGGGCCGGCGAAAGCCGGCCCAAGTCGTTGCTGTGGCTCAGGCCGCGGCCCGCGTCACCGCGAAGAGCGTGTTGAGGTCAGGGCCGGAGATTTCGCCGTCGGTGAAGGCGACGCTGCCGGAGTCCCGCAGCAGTTCGGCCGAGCGCCTCACGAAGCCCAGGGCCGCCCGCGCCAGGGACCCGCCGACGCTGATCCGCCGCACGCCGGCCGCCAGCAGTTCGTGAGCGTTGCCTGACGATCCGCCGAGACCCAGGACCAGATTCACCGGGCCCGCGATTTCCCGCACCAGGGTTCGGGCCGTCGGCAGGTCGGTCACGCCCGGTAAGAAGACGCAGTCCGCCCCCGCCTCAAGGTACAGGTTGGCGCGGCGGATGGAGGCGGCGAGCGGGTCGCCTTCGCCCACCAGCCAGGCGTCGGTGCGGGCGTTGATCACCAGGTCGGAGCTTCTCGCCATCAGCGCCTGCCGCGCGACGGCGATCCGCTCAGCCGCTTGGCGGGGCTCGTAGAGGCGTTCCTCGCCGACCGGCTTGTCCTCAATGTTGCAGCCAGCCAGGCCGATCTCCACGGCCTGCAAGACACAGTCGGCGACGTCCTCGGGGCGGTCGCCGTACCCCGCTTCCAGGTCGCCGCTCACCGGCAGGGCGACCGCCTCGATGATTTGGCTGCAGCGGTCGAACATCTCCTGGCGCGTCACCCCCAGGCGCGGGTCGCTGACCCGGTAGTCCTGCTTGCCCAGGGAGAAGGCGATCCCGGCGCTCGTCGTGCCGATGGCGTCAAAGCCCGCCGCTGCGAGGATAAGGGCGCTGCCCGGATCCCAGGCGTTGGGCAGGATGAAGCCGCCGGGCCTCTGGTGCAGCGCCTTGAGCGCCTGTGCGGCCTGTTGTTGTCGGGTCATGAACGCCTCTCGGTTGGACATGAGCCGAGGAATAGGCAGGCTGTAAGTATCCGGCAAATGCATATAGATGGTGCTGATGATCAGGAATTTGCATGGATACTGAGGCGCTGCGCACCTTCGTCATAATCGCGCGGACAGGCGGGTTCTCCGGGGCGGCCGAGCAGATGGGGCGGTCGCAGCCGGCGATCAGCCGGCGGATCGCGCTGTTGGAGGCGGAGCTCGGCATGCCGGTGTTCGAGCGCCTGGCGGGCGGCGTGACTCTCAGCCAGGCGGGCGAGGCTCTGTTGCCGCATGCCGAGCGGGTGCTGGCCGCGCTGGAGGACGCCTCGAGCGCCATGCGAGTGCTGCAGGTCGGCGAGGGCGGGCCGATATCGGTGGCCGTGGTGGGCACCCTGGCCGGCGCCGATCTCGCCCAGGCGCTGAAGCGGTTCGCCGGGCAATTTCCGAAGGTGGCCCTGACCCTGCGCACCGCCACCAGCGTCCAAGTCACCGATCTGGTGCGGCGCGGCGAGGCGACGCTGGGCCTGCGCTACTTCGAGGACCCGTCACCAGACCTGGAGAACCGCGCCTGCGCGCCGGAGGCCTTGGTGGTGGTCTGCGCGCCCGACCACCGGCTGGCGGGAGGCGAGGTCGCCAGCCTGCGGGACCTGCGGAACGAGCCCTGGCTCGGCTTCCCGCCACCGGAGGGACGGGACGAACGGTGGTCGGGGATGCTGTCGGCCCAGTTTCTGACCCGCGGTGTGGCGGAGGCCCGGTTCACGGCCGTGGACAGTCTGACGGCGCAGAAGCGGCTGGTGGAGGCGGGCTTCGGACTGGCTCTGATGCCGGTCAGCGCCGTGGCTGAGGAACGCGCCGCGGGGAGCCTCGCCGTCATTGCGGTCGCTGACCTGGCGGTCTCCAATCCAGTCAGCCTGATCACCCGCAAGGGCGGCTATGTCAGCCCCGCGGCGCAGGGCCTGATCGAGGCTTTGACCGCCTAGGCCTTCCGGGCGTCCATCAGGCCCGCGAACCTTTCGAACAGGTAGAGGCTGTCGGTCGGGCCCGGCGACGCCTCAGGGTGGTGCTGCACCGAGAAGACCGGGCGGCCTTCCAACTGCAGGCCGGCGTTGGTGCCGTCGAAGAGCGAGACGTGGCTCTCCTTCACCGGGGCCGGCAGGCTGTCGCGGTCGACGGTGAAGCCGTGGTTCATGGAGACGATCTCCACCTTGCCGGTGGTGAGGTCCTTCACGGGATGGTTCGCGCCATGGTGGCCCTGTTCCATCTTCACGGTCTGGGCGCCGAGGGCGAGCGCCATCATCTGGTGGCCCAGGCAGATGCCGAACACCGGGGTGCCGCTGTCCACCAGCTTGCGAATCTCCGGCACGGCGTAGACGCCGGTGGCCGCGGGGTCGCCCGGGCCGTTGGAGAGCAGGACGCCGTCCGGCTTGCGGGCCAGCACGTCCTCGGCGGTGGTGGAGGCGGGCACCACGGTGACGCGGGCGCCGATCGAGACCAGGGAGCGCAGGATGTTGCGCTTCACGCCGAAGTCCATGACCACGACGTCGTACTTCGGCGTCTCGGCGGCCTTGGCGTAGCCCTCGGGCCAGGAATAGAGCCCTTCCTCATAGACGAAGGGCTGGAGGCAGGAGGCGTCCTTGGCCAGGTCCAGGCCCTCGATGCCACCCCACTCGCGGGCCTTGGCGCGCAGGGCGTCGAGATCGAACTTGCCGTCAGGCGCATGGGCGATGACGCCGTTTGGCATACCCTTCTCCCGGATAGCCAGGGTCAGGGCCCGAGTGTCGATGCCGGCCAGGCCGATAACCCCGCGCCGCTTCATCCAGCCGTCCAGGTCACTGTCGGCGCGCCAGTTGGCCGGCGCCGTCGGCACGTCGCGGAAGATCGCGCCGCGCGCCGCGGTTTCGGCGCTGCCCGACATCTGCTCGATGTCTTCGACATTGGTTCCGACATTGCCCATGTGCGGGAAGGTGAAGGCGACGATCTGGGCCATGTAGGAGGGGTCCGTCAGGATCTCCTGGTAGCCGGTCATGGCGGTGTTGAAGCAGACCTCGCCCACCACGGCGCCGGCCGCGCCGACCCCGATACCTTGGAAGACAGTCCCATCGGCGAGGACGAGAACCCCGGTGACGCCAGGCAGCAGCTCGCTCATGTTCCGGGTTTCCATCATCTTGTCGCAAGGGGTGGGCGTCCCCGGCTCATAGCATGTGCGCCGGGTAAACGGGCGCGTAGGTAGTCAGTCCCGCCCCACGGGTCAATCTGATCCTCCAGCGCAGGTTCAGGGACTCTGGCGGAAAACGAGGGAAGCTTGTCATTTCCGCCGCGCGGCGCAGGTGGCAGCATGACGCCACACTTCAGGAGGCCTCGATGCTCGCCCTGCGTCCCAACTGCGAATGCTGTGACAGCGACCTGCCCGCCGACAGCGCCGAGGCTCGCATCTGCACGTTCGAATGCACCTTCTGCGCCGACTGTGTGGACAACCGGCTCGGCGGCGCCTGTCCCAACTGTGGCGGGAACTTCAGTCCGCGGCCGATCCGGCCGGCGGCGTTGCTGCTGAAGTACCCGGCGTCGGCCGAGCGGGTGGTGGGCAAGCACGCGGGGTGCTGAGCCTAGGCCTGTCCTCGCGGAGGTCGCCGCCGGCCTGGCGCCCTTGGCCCGGCGGTTGGAACAGGGTGGCTTGGGCGCGCGGGGCGGGCTAACTCCTGGCATGGCCCGCACCAAGCAACCTTCCGAGTTTGAGATCGACGTCGACGGGGAGACCTATGTCTGGCGGTTCCACCGCCGGCCCCAGTGGTCTGGCCCCGCCGCGGAATGGCGCGGCAAGGTGGTTGCGGTGCGGCACAAGGATGGCCAGCGCGAGGCCATGCTGGAATTTCCGCCGGGCCCGCCGCCCCGGCACGGCGCCCCGCAACCGCAGGCCTCGTCGATCGCACCGGAACTGGTGGCCAAGGCCATCGCCTCGGCCATCGCGGCGGGATGGGATCCGCAGTCGCGCGGGAAAACCGTCGCCATCGTGGTGGATGCGGACGGCGGCTGAGGCGCTGAATTTGGGCGTCAGATGAGGCGCAACTTCAGCGCCCTTCTTGCGGCCTAGTCCAGCACCCCCGAGATCGCCTCGAACAGCTCCTCGGCCCGCAGGGGCTTACCGATATGGCGGTCCGCCCCCGCCGCGGCCGAGGCCTCAACGTCGGTGGTCGAGGTGTTGGCGCTGATGACGATGATGGGCGCCCGCGGCAGGCCGGCGCCCTCGGCCCGGCGGATGGCGCGGATGGCTTCCAGCCCGTCCATGACGGGCATGCGCAGGTCCATGAGCACCACGTCAAAGGTCCCGGCGCGCCAGGCGTCCACGGCCTCCTGACCGTTCTCGACGCTGATCACCTCGGCCCCGGCGGCGGCCAGCATCAACTCCACCACCTTGCGGTTGGTGGGATTGTCGTCGGCGGCCAGCACGCGGAGAGGCGGCACGTCGGAGGGCGCGACGACGCCCGCCGGGGCGGCGTCAGCGGCGCGCGCCCGGTCCCCGTAGTCGAGGAGCCCGTTGACCAGGCCGTCCAGGTCCTGGGCCGATGTCATCATCTCGGCCAGAAGCCCCCGCTGGTCCTCGGTAAGGTCGGTGGCCGACAGGGCCCTGCCCAGGCCCAGCACGCCGTTCAGCGGGGTGCGCAGTTCATGGCTCATGTCGGCCACGAATTCTGTCTTGGCGCGGCTGGCGGCCTCGGCCCGGTGCAGTGCGTCCTCCAGGGCCTCGGCCTGCTGCTTCATGGCGGTGATGTCGACCCGCAGGCCGATGACCCCCCCGTCCGAAGTCCGCCGCTCCTCGATCATCAGCCAGCGGCCGTCGGCCAGCCTCTGCTCGTGCCGTTCGCCCGACGGGTTGGTGAGCTTGTCGAGGCGCGCAGCCAGCCACGCCTCCTCGCGGCCGATGGCGTCAGGATAGTCGCCGCGCGCCACGCCGGTTATCAGGGTGTCCGACAGCTTCGCCCCGGGCCGGAACAGGTCGGCGGAGCGATGGTACATCTCCGCATAGCGCTTGTTCCAGAGGATGTAGCGGCCTTCGGCGTCCAGGAAGACGACGCCCTCCGGCAACAGGTCGATGGCTTCGCGCAGGCGGTCCCGGGCGGTGGCGGCGTCGGCCTCGGCGGCGGCCACCGCATGGTGGCCAAGCCTGCGGCTCAGGCCGCGAAGCCGCCGTCCGATCCAGCCGGAAATTCCAGCCACTGCCATGCAAACGCCCCGGGGGAGGAATCGATAAATGAACAGCGATCAGGTCAGCGCAAATTGGTTGCGAAAGTGCGACGTTCGCCATCCCTGGTCGCAGCCCCCGCGAGGCGCCCAGCGATTAAGCAGACACTTCCCAGCGGCGCCTGAACCCCGACCGCCTTTCACTCCCGGGCCCACGTGAGGTATCAGGCGCCATGTCGATCACCACCCCCGCCGTCACGACCGTCGGCCTCGATGCCGATGACACCCTCTGGCACAACGAGACCCTGTTCCGCCTGACCCACGACCGGTTCGGCGCCCTGCTGGCCGACGTCGCCGATCCGGAGTTGATCGAGCAGCGGCTGGCCGAGGTGGAGCGGCGCAATCTGCGGCTCTACGGCTATGGGGTGAAGGGCTTCACCCTCTCGATGATCGAGACCGCCATGGAGCTCTGCGGGGGCGAGGCGCCGTCCTCGGTGATCCGCGAGATTCTGGCCGCCGGTCGCGAGATGCTGAACGAGCCGGTGGAGCCCCTGCCTGGCGTCGAGCGCTGTCTGGCCGAGCTGTCCGAGCGATACCGCCTGGTGCTGATCACCAAGGGCGACCTGCTGCATCAGGAGCAGAAGCTGGCCGCCTCCGGCCTGGGCGACCTGTTCGCCGCCGTGGAGATCGTCAGCGAGAAGGACGCCGGCACCTATGCCCGCGTCTTCGCCCGCCACGGCACCGGCGTGGCGCAGGCGGTCATGTGCGGCAACTCCATGCGCTCCGACATCCTGCCGGCCCTGGAGGCGGGCGCCTACGCCGCCCACGTGCCCTATCCCCTGACCTGGGCGCACGAGCTGGCCGACGCGCCGGCTGGCCATGACCGCTTCGTGGAGCTGGCCTCCATCAAGGACCTGCCGGCCTGGATCGCGAAAATCGTCTAGGCGGATGTCACAGCCGCCCGCTCTCGCCCGTCCTTGGGGTGTTGATCGGGAGGGTTTCGATGACACGCATCATCGCCGTGGTTCTGGCCGTGATCCTGGGCGCCAACGCGCTGTTCCAACTGGCTGCGCCGCTCGCCTGGTATGACGCCGTGCCGGGCGTCCCCAGCACCGGCGCCTTCAATCCACACTTCGTCCGCGACATCGGGGCGGCCTATCTGGTGACGGCGATGGGCCTGGCCTGGTTCGCCTGGCGGCCTGTCCAGGGCTGGCCAGCCCTGGTCGCCGGCGCGGCGTTCCTGACCCTGCACAGCGCCATCCACCTGTTCGACGCCAGCTGCTCGGCCAGCCCCCTGGCCGATCTGATCCGCGACTTCCCCGGGGTATTCCTGCCGACCTTGGCGGCCGCCGGGATCGCCATCGTTCACAAGCCTGAGGAGATTTGAATGCTGCGCGCCCTGCTGAAAAGCCAGATCGACAAGATGGAGCGCACCTGGGGCTATGACGCCGCCTACATGCGGGTTGTCCTGCGCGCCTCGCCCATGAGCTTCCTGAAGTTCGGCTTCGTCAGCCAGATGGTGGACCGCAAGGCCGCGCCTCCCGAGGCCCTGGCCGCCGCCGGCATCGTCGGGACCCTGGCCGAGGACTGCGGCCCCTGCACCCAGATCTCGGTGGACATGGCCGTCGCCGGGGGCGTGAAGCCCGCAACCTTGCGCGCCATACTGGCCGGCGACGAGGCGGCCATGGGCGAGACCGCCGCGCTTGGCTGGCGCTTCGCCAGGGCCAGTCTCGCCCGCGACATGGAAGCCGCCGATCCCTTGCGAGACGACATCCTTCGGCGCTGGGGCGAGACGGGGCTGGTCGCCATCGGGCTCGCCCTGACGACGGCGCGGATGTATCCCACCCTTAAGTACGCCCTCGGCCACGGCCGCGCCTGCTCCCGCGTCACGGTGGCGGGCGAGGCCACGCCGGTCATGCACCTCCTGGCGGCCTGATGACTGACACCGACGTCTTCGAAGCCCAGCGCCCCCGGCTGACCCGCCTGGCCTACCGCATGCTCGGCTCGGTGGCGGAGGCGCAGGACGCCGTGCAGGACGCTTGGCTGCGCTGGAGGCGAGCCGGTGATGAGGTCGCTGAACCCGCGGCCTGGCTGGTGCGGACCACCACCCGTCTCTGCATCGACCGAATGCGGGCGGCCAAGAGCCAGCGCGACGCCTATCGCGGCCCCTGGCTGCCCGAGCCGCTGATCGAGGACCTGGCGGTCGACCCGGTGGAGCGGGCGGAGGATGTGTCGGTGGCCTTTCTCCTGGCCCTGGAGCGATTGTCGCCCCTGGAGCGCGCGGTCTTCCTGCTGCACGACGTCTTCGAGGAGGACTATGCGGAGGTCGCCGAGACGCTCGGCAAGAGCGAGCCCGCCGTCCGCCAGCTCGCCACCCGCGCCCGGGCCCATGTGAAGGAGGCCCGGCCCCGTTTCACCGTCAGCCAGGAGGACGCGGCCAAGCTCGCCGCGGCCTTCATGGTGGCCGCGGCGCAGGGCGACATGAGCGCCCTGTCGGCGATGCTGGCGCAGGACGCCGTGATGGTCACCGACGGCGGCGGCAAGCGGAAAGCCGCCCTGCGCCCCCTGATCGGCCGCGAGGACATCGTGCGCCTGATGGAAGGCCTGGCCTGGCGCGGCGCCGACCAGACGCTCAGCTTTCGGTCTGTGCGGATCAACGGCTATCCGGGCCTGATCATGATCAACGCCGACGGCCCGATGACGGTGGCCTTCCAGCCAGGGGAGGGCGGCAGGCTGGTGGGCATCTACATGGTCCGCAACCCTGACAAGCTGTGGCATCTGACGCACTGAGGTTGTCGACCGAGGCTCAGCGAGCGCCTAGATAGGCCGTGCGCTTCGACGAACGCTTCCTCGACGAGATCAAGTCCCGCCTTCGCCCGTCCGATGTCATCGGCAAGACGGTGAAGCTGCGGAAGCAGGGGCGTGAGTATGTCGGCCTGTCGCCCTTCACCAAGGAGAAGACGCCCTCCTTCTACGTCAACGACGACAAGGGGCAGTTCTTCGACTTCTCGTCCGGCAAGACCGGCGACCTGATCAGCTTCCTGCAGGAGACAGAGCGGCTGACCTTCGTGGAGGCCGTCGAGCGGCTGGCCGCCGAGGCGGGTGTGCCGCTGCCGGCCGTCGATCCCCGCGCCGCCGAGCAGGAAAAGGTCCGCCAGAGCTTGTCGGACTGGCTGGAGCTGGCGGCGCAGTGGTTCGAGGCCGAGCTTCGCCGCCCGGTGGGCAAGGCGGCGCGTGACTACCTGGAGCGCCGGGGGCTTCCCGAGAGCGAGTGGGCCCGCTTTCGCCTGGGCTTTTCCCCCGGTGGCCGCACCGCCCTGAAGGACTACCTGATCGCCAAGGGCGCCCATTCGGGCGA
This sequence comes from Phenylobacterium ferrooxidans, assembly GCF_042714595.1. Classification (NCBI taxonomy): domain Bacteria; kingdom Pseudomonadati; phylum Pseudomonadota; class Alphaproteobacteria; order Caulobacterales; family Caulobacteraceae; genus Phenylobacterium; species Phenylobacterium ferrooxidans. The sequence continues at coordinate 39,234 of NZ_JAOTJD010000033.1, forward strand.
ACTGGTGGAAACCGGCATGCTGATCGCCCCCGAGGACGGCGGGGCGCCCTATGACCGCTTCCGCGACCGCATCATCTTCCCCATCACCGATGCGCGGGGCCGCGTCGTCTCCTTCGGCGGCCGGGCCATGGATCCGCAGGCCCGGGCCAAGTACCTGAACGGGCCGGAGACCTCGCTCTTCCACAAGGGCCACCTGCTCTACGGCCTGGCCGAGAGCCGCAAGATCCTGGCCGCCGCGCCCTCGGGCGAGACCCCGCCTCTGGCGGTGGTGGAGGGCTATATGGACGCCATCGCCTGCCAGCGCGCGGGGATCGCCGCCGTGGCGCCCATGGGTACGGCCCTGACCGAAGAGCAGATGGAGCTGCTGTGGCGTCATCACGCCGAGCCGACCCTCTGTTTCGACGGTGACCGGGCGGGCGTCCAGGCGGTCAGCAGGGCCATCGACCGGGCCCTCCCGATCCTCAAGCCCGGTAAGAGCTTCCAGTTCGCGGTGGTGGAAGGCGGCAAGGACCCCGACGAGGTGCTGCGCGAGCAGGGGCCCGCCGCCCTGCGCAGTCAACTGGCCGACACCATCCCCTTCGTCGACGCCCTGTTCGCCCGCGAGCGCGACCTGGAGAACCTGGACACGCCGGAGCGCAAGGCCGGCTTCAAGGGGCGCCTGCGGCAGATCGCGGCCACTATCGCCGACAAGGACCTACAGCAGGCCTATCGCGAGGAATTTCTGCGACGGTTCGACGCGGCCTTTGGACGCCAGCCGCAGCCGGCGTTCCAGCCGCAGCAGGCCCGGCGCCCCTATACGCGTGGCAAGTTCTGGAAGCCCGAGGACGAAATGTTGCGTCCGCAATCGGCCCTGGCCGAGACCCGAACCATGGTGGCGCAAAGCTCCCGGCTGGATCCGATCCTGGCGGCTCTCGCTCAATACGCCATCAACGACCCGGCGATTTTGGACGACCATCTGGAGGAGTCCTTCACCGCCCGGGGGTTCGGCGATCCGGTCCTTTCGCAATTGGCGAAGGAAATCATCCGCCTGCGGCTGGACGCTGAACATCTTGACTCTGCCACCCTGACACGCCATCTCGCATCCTGCGGGTTTAACGCGCTACTGACAGACATCGACCGGGCCGCATCGCAAGCGGGCGCGCCCTTCATGAAATCGGATGTCTCCCTCGAAGCCGCTAGATCGCAGTGGTCGCAGGCCTTCGCCCGTCTTTCGAGGTTGGCGGCGCTCGACGAGGCTATCGGATCCGCCAAGGGCAACCTTCGCGGTCGCTCCGATATGGAGGTCCTCGAGCGCCTGAAGGGTGAACGCGACGCACTGAAACGCGCGATCAGAGAATGGAACGATTAGGGCGGATGACGGGTCGTATTTAGGTGCGATCCAGTTTTGACCGCCATTCACCATCTTCGGCCCGACCCTTGCAGGGGGTTTGCGGCTGAATCGGAGACCTAGATGAGCACGACCACGGCTGAAGCTGAACCGACGGAAACCACTGGCGGCGACGGGCCCCTGCTCGACCTGACCGATGCCGGCGTCAAGAAGTTCATCAAGCAGGCCAAGGCCCGCGGCTACGTCACCATGGACGAGCTGAACAAGGTGCTGCCGAGCGAGGAAGTCACCTCCGAGGCCATCGAAGACACCCTGGCCATGCTGTCGGAAATGGGCGTCAACGTCGTCGAGGCCGAGGAAGACGCCGAGGGCGGCGAGGTCGCGGTCCGCGAGGAGACCGCGGTCGTCGAGACCCCCAAGGAAGCCGCCTACGACCGCACCGACGACCCCGTGCGCATGTATCTGCGCGAGATGGGCTCGGTGGAGTTGCTGTCGCGCGAGGGCGAAATCGCCATCGCCAAGCGGATCGAAGCCGGCCGCGACACCATGATCCGCGGCCTGTGCGAAAGCGCGCTCACCTTCGAAGCCATCATGGTTTGGCGCGAGGAGCTGGGCACCGGCCGCATCCTGCTGCGCGAGGTCATCGACCTCGACCTGACCTATAACGGCATCAACGCCGCCGCCGCCGCCGAGGCCCTGGCCAACGCGCCGCCTGAGGAAGAAGAGGCCGAAGAGGCCGAGGCCGAGGTCACCGCCGACGGCGAGGCCGTGGCCAAGGGCGAGAGCGACGACGACGACGACTTCGATGATGGCGCCGGTCCCACGATCAGCGCCATGGAAGGCGAGCTGCGCGAAGGGGTCATGGTGACCCTGGACGCCATCGCCTCGGAATTCGACGCCTTCCGCGCCCTGCAGGAGAAGCTGGTCGGCAAGCGCCTGAAGGGCGAAGACCTCTCCGACGCCGATCGCAAGGCCTATGAGACCGCCAGCCTGGCCATCGTTCAGCACCTGAAGACGCTGAAGCTGAACAACAACCGCATCGAGGCCCTGGTCGAGCAGCTCTACGCGATCAACAAGCGCCTCATGGGTCTGGAAGGCCGCCTGCTGCGCCTGGCCGACAGCTACGGCATCAGCCGCAACGAGTTCCTGAAGGCCTATTTCGGCTCCGAGCTGAACCCGGCCTGGGGCGATCAGGTCAAGCCGCTCGGCGTGCGCTGGACAAAGTTCGTCGAGAATGACGCCAGCCAGATCGGCGACATCCGTCACGAGATCGCCGCGCTCGCCACCGAAACCGGCGTGCCGATCGACGACTACCGCCGCATCGTCCAGACCGTGCAGAAGGGCGAGCGCGAGGCCCGTCAGGCCAAGAAGGAAATGGTCGAGGCCAACCTGCGCCTGGTGATCTCGATCGCCAAGAAGTACACCAACCGCGGCCTGCAATTCCTTGATCTCATTCAGGAAGGCAATATCGGCCTGATGAAGGCGGTCGATAAGTTCGAGTACCGCCGGGGCTACAAGTTCTCGACCTACGCCACCTGGTGGATCCGTCAGGCGATCACCCGCTCCATCGCCGACCAGGCCCGCACGATCCGCATCCCGGTGCACATGATCGAGACGATCAACAAGATCGTCCGCACCAGCCGGCAGATGCTGCACGAGATCGGCCGCGAGCCGACCCCGGAGGAGCTGGCCGAGAAGCTGGCCATGCCCCTGGAAAAGGTCCGCAAGGTCCTGAAGATCGCCAAGGAGCCGATCAGCCTGGAAACCCCGATCGGGGACGAGGAAGACAGCCACCTGGGCGACTTCATCGAGGACAAGAACGCCATCCTGCCCATCGACGCGGCCATCCAGTCCAACCTGCGGGAAACCACCACCCGCGTGCTGGCCTCGCTGACGCCTCGCGAGGAACGCGTCCTGCGCATGCGCTTCGGCATCGGCATGAACACCGACCACACCCTTGAGGAAGTGGGCCAGCAGTTCAGCGTGACCCGCGAACGCATCCGTCAGATCGAGGCCAAGGCGCTGCGCAAGTTGAAGCACCCGAGCCGCTCGCGGAAGCTGCGCAGCTTCCTCGACAGCTAGGGCTTTCACTCGCGATCTGTTGAGAACGCCCGCCCCAGCCACGCGCTGGGGTGGGCTTTTTCTTGAGCGCTGATCCTCAGTGCGTCGCGCCGGTGGCCATCTGGTAGAGGGTGAGCGCCACCTCCAGCAGGATCAGCCCCACCACGATGGCCTCCAGTCGCAGGGAGCGTTCGGTGTCGATGAGGTCGGTCATGACGGTCACGGTGTCGCCGATCAGGTCCAGCTTGCGGCCCAGGGTCTCGGCCCGCTCCACCAATTCGTATTCGTCCTCCAGCCGCGCATAGAGCCGTTCCAGGTCGGGACGGTCCCAGAGGATGTCGGGCTTCTCGCGCACCGCCACTCGCTCGGCCACCCGATGCTGCACCAGCAGGGCCGAGCCGATCAGGCGGACCATGGCGCGCCGGCCGCTGGGGCTGCGGCCACGCTCGGCGAGAAAGCGGGCCCAGGGCTCGATGGTGTCGAACACCTGGGCCACCTGGCGCTCGTCACTGGCCAGGGCGGCGCTCTTGGCCAAGGCGTCGGCCACCACCAGCAGCTTGTCGGGCGAAAGGGCGCCGATGCGCACCACCCCGTCGGGCTGCACGCCCTCGTCCTGGTCATTGCCGGCGGCCAGGCGGATGGTCTCTTCCTCCTGCAGGACGAGTTGGCCGTGCACCCGGGGGCGGATGCCGCGCAGCACCTCGTCCTCGGCGATGGGGTCCAGGCCGATGAGCACGGCCACGCCGTAGCGGAACACCACCACCAGGCCCCGGCCGACCCGGAAGGAGAGTGGGGCGGTCGACAGCGCGTCTCGCCGTTCCAACCCCGCGGTGTCCATGCGCCACACCCCATCACATGCGCGCCAAAGGTTGAAGCCCGCACGCGGCGCGGTGGTGACATTCGGCCCCGGCTTTGCGGAACCCGGTACGGGACGAAGTCGCTAGCGCCAGCCGTAGTTGAAGCTGATGGAGATCCGCTCGCGCTTGGCGGCGTTGGGCGGGACCTCGTGGCGCAACCAGCTTTCCCAGAGGATCAGGCTTCCCGGCTCGGGCCGCAGATAGACGAAGGTCCTGGCGGTCTCGTCGGCGTCGGACAGGCGCGGCGGGGCGGCCATCATCAGCGGCAGGCGCGGGTCCTCCAGCTTCAGGGCGCTCGCCCCCTTCGGCGTGGCCACATAGACGGTGCCGGAGAGCACGCTGTGGGGATGGATGTGGCCGGAGTGGGCCGCGCCGGGCTTGAGGATATTGACCCACAGGCTGTCCAGCTTCAGCCGGCCGCCGCCCAGGTCCATCTGCAGGGCCGCGGCGAAGGCCTTGGCGTGCCTGTCGAGCCGGGTCTTCAGGTCGCCGAAGACGGTGGCGCGCTGCGGCAGGTCGTCGAGGGAGGCGTAGGAGGTGTAGCCGCCATAGGCGTTGGCCTTGCACCAGGCCTGACCGGCCATGTCCTCGTCGGCCAGCATGCGGCAGGCGTCTTCGAGTTCGGCGTTGAAGCCCTCGAACCCCTTCTCGGCGGCGAGGGAGGCTTCGTAGACCTGGGTGACGAAAAGCGGGCGCGTCGACATGCGTCCGCGCTAACGGCCCTAGGCCAGGATGTCCAGCAGGCTGTCGGTCATCTCGCCCGCGGTCCCGATCACCGCCAGGTTGGCGCTGAACTCGTGCTTGGCGGTGATCTGCTCGACCACCTCGTGGGCGTAGTCCACGCTGAAGGCCGGATCGCCCATGCGGACCGTCCGCTGGGCGGAGGCTTCGAAGCGTTGGCTGGCGGCGAACAGGCCGTACTGCGCCGTGGCGATGGGGTTCATGGTCAGGCCCTCCGTGAAACTAACCCTGAACCCCCGCGGTAAAGGCTTCGCCAGCGAAGATGGTGAACGGTCAGGCGTAGGCGTATTTCGGGCTCCAGGCGGTGACGCCCTCCGGGATCATGTCAAACAGGTGGTAGGTGATGCAGAAGTCGTCGCCCGGGCCGAGTTCGGCGTCCGAGACGCGCACGATCTGGTCGCCGCGCTTCTGGAACACCGAGACGCCTGGATGCCAGCCGCCGTTCTCGCCGCGATAGCCCATGTCCTGCGCGAAGCTGGACCCCTCATGGCTGACCATCGGGAAGCGCCAGCCCCGGCCGGCGGCGAAGTCACGCTGGACGGCCGGGGTGTTGGGGGTGGAGAGCACGAAGGCCGCGCGGCTGGCCAGGTGGTCATAGACCCCGTTGAAGCCGTCGGCCCACATGGTGCAGCTGGTGCAGCCGGTCCCCATGTTGTGGATCACGAAGAGGTCGGTCTTGTCGCCAAACAGCTGCGACAGCGTCACCGACCCATCCAGGGTCTGGAAGACGTAGTCGTCGACGGGTTGCGGTTCGATGGCCTGCTGAACCTCTCGCATCTGCTGGCGCAGGGCGGCGATCTGGGCGCGGTGGCCGGTCAGGGTGTCCTTGGCTTGGGCGTAGTTCATCACCGGTCATCCTTCTTGGATTGGGCGCGCTCGTCGTCGAGGCGCAGGAGGTGTTGGGCCAGGGTTTCGAAGCCGGCCTGCCAGTACTTGGCGTAGCGGTTCATCCAGACGGCGGCGTCGTGCAGGGGCGCGGCGTCCAGGGTGCAACGGCTGATGCGGCCGCTGCGGGCCTGATGGACGAGGCCCGCCCGGACCAGGACCTGGATGTGGCGGGAAACCGCCTGCAGCGAGATGTCGAAGGGCGCCGCCAGTTCCGAGACCAGCAGGGCGCCCTCGTCCAGACGCACCAGGATGGCGCGGCGGACCGGGTCCGACAGGGCGAAGAAGACCGCGTCGAGGGCGTCTTCTGGCGCCACATGAAGAGGTATAGGGGCCGGGGTCATGGCCGAAGAATAATCAACACATATGTTGAGAGTCAATCGATCTGTTGATTGTTTGTTCGCCGGAAACCCGCCACCTTTGTGGCGTGTCATGTTCCCGAATTCCTGGAGAAATTTCGTGATGCGTATTTCGATGATCGCGGGCCTGGCTCTCGCCGCCTGCGCCGGCGCGGCGCTGGCCGGTCCGATGAGCAACCCGCCGACCGAACGAACAATTTGCATCGATGTGGGCGGCCAGAGCCTGCCGGCGGTGTGCAAGGTCCCCGCCAGCCGCCTGGATAAGCGCGAGGACTTCTGCCTGTGCAACGAAGGCGTGAAGGTCACCGCCCCGGTCTGCGGTCCGGGCGAGCGGGCGCCGGCCGAGAACATCGCCTACGAGAAGGCGCGCAAGGCCGCCGCCCGGGACGGCAGCCTGATCGGCGACCTCTATGAAGGCCGCGCGATGTGCGTCGCCGCCCGGGACCCGCTCAGCGGCTTCTAGAGCGGGCTACTTTCCGAGCGCGCCGTAGACCAGCTTCTGGAACACCGGCAAGGCCACCCGCCCGCCCATGCGTTGGCCGGTGGCCAGCTGGCTGGCGGCCTCGGGCCCCAGCGGCATGGAGTTCTGGATCAGGTAGAGCATGACCATGTCCTCGGCCGGGTCGGCCTGCCACCAGGTTCCGAAGGCGCCGGGCCAGCCGAAGGCGCCCTTCGAGCCCGCGCCCATCCAGGCCTGCTTCTCGGGGTCGGTGATCACCGAGACGCCGAGGCCGAAGCCCTGGCCCATCCAGAAGGGGATGCCCATGAAGGGAATCTCGCGCTGGGCGTCGGTGAGCTGGTTCGTGGTCATCAGGTCGAAGGTGCCGGGGCTGATCAGGCGCACGCCGTTCAGCTCGCCCTTGTTCAGCATCAGGCGCGCGAAGGTCAGGTAGTCGTCGGCCGTCGAGATCAGGCCGCCGCCGCCGCCGCAGAAGGCCGGGGGCGCGTCCTCGTGGATGAAGGAGACGTCCTGCAGTTTGTCGGTCTCGGGATTGACCCGGTAGAGGTGGGCCATCCGGTCGCGCTTCTCCGGCGGACACCAGAAGTCGGTGTCGGTCATGCCGAGGGGCTGGAAAATCCGCTCCATGAGGAACTCGCGGAAGCCCATCCCGGCGATGCGGCCCACCAGGAAGCCCAGCACGTCGGTGGCGTGGCTGTAGTGGAAGCGGTCGCCCGGCGGGTAGGAGAGCGGCAGTTCGGCGAGCCGCGCCATCCAGATGTCCGGCGCGTGGGGATTGCCGATCGGCGACCCCAGCGCCTTTTCATAGGCGTGGGCGATGGGGCCTACAGAGGTGAAGCCATAGGCCAAGCCTGAGCGGTGGGTCATCAGGTCGTCAATGGTGATCTCGCGCGGCGCGTCATAGACCTGATCCACCGGCCCGGTCGGGTCCTTCAGGACCTTCATGTTGGAGAACTCGGGCGCCCACTTGGTGATGGGGTCGTCGAGCTTCACCTTGCCCTCTTCCATCAGCATCAGCAGGGCCACCGAGGTGATCGGCTTGGTCATCGAGGCGATGCGGAACAGGGTGTCGCGGGTCATCGGCTTGCCGGACGCGATGTCGCGCAGGCCGATGGTGTTGACCTGGGCGACCTCGCCCTTGCGCCACAGCAGGGTGACAAAGCCCGACAGGTCGCCCGCGTCCACCACGCCCTGCAGGTTGGGGGCGATCTGGGCGAGGCCCGCCGTGTTGAAGCCGCCCAAGGATTGATCGCCGTCCATACTGATTTCCACCCTGTTGGCGCGGGCTGCACGGCCGCGCGGTCACGAGCTGATTGCGACGGGTGACGCAGGCGCCGTCAAGCAAAAGGCGAGGGGCCTTGCGTCTGATGCGGGCCTTCGCGCGTAGAGGTCTGGAACCTCAGCCGACGGGACGACCGCCCATGACCCATCCTCTCCGGCTCGGCCTGGCGGCCGCGACCGCAGCCCTGACCGCGGCCTGTTCGCCCCTGACCCTGTTCTCCACCTTCACGCCCAAGGATCCCGCCACCCGCGCCGATATGGGGACCGCCTACGGCCCGCTCTCGCGCCAGAGGCTGGACGTCTACGCGCCGCGCAATGCCGAGGCGGCCGCGCCGGTGGCGGTGTTCTTCTACGGTGGGTCCTGGGATTCCGGACGCCGGCAGGACTATCGCTGGGTGGGCCAGGCTCTGGCGGCCCAGGGCTACCTGACCGTCGTGCCGGACTATCGGATCTATCCCGAGGTGACCTATCCGAGCTTCCTGGAGGATGGCGCAGCCGCGGTGCGCTGGGCGAGGGACCACGCCAAGGACCTGGGCGGCGACCCCAGCCGCATCGTCCTGGTGGGCCATTCGGCCGGCGCCTACAACGCGGTGATGCTGGGGTTCGATACGCGCTATCTGAGGGCCCAGGGCGTCGACCCGCAATCCATCCGCGCGGTGGCGGGTCTGTCAGGCCCCTACGACTTCATCCCCATCGACGGGCCGATCACCCGCCGCACCTTCGGCAGCGCCGCCGACCTCGCCGCGACCCAGCCGGGGCAGTACGTCAGAAGGTCCAGTCCCGCCGCCTTCCTGGCCACCGGGGACGCCGACCGCACGGTCTATCCCCGCAACACCAAAATGCTCGCCGCCGCCATCCGCGCGGCGGGCGGACAGGTGGAGGAAAAGCACTATGCGGGCGTCGATCACGCCGGATCGGTGCTGGCCCTGTCCCTGCCGTTCCGCAACAAGGCGCCGATCCTGGCCGACTTGACCGCCTTCCTGGACGGCGCCGCCAAGTAGGCGCGCGGTTGACAGCCTGGGGCCGCCCCGCCAAAGCGTGACCATGGCCTGCGCCCCGACCCATGCTCAGCAACAGCAACACCGTCCTTCGGCGGTGCGGGTGCGCGCGATCTGTTCGGGATAGGCCCCGAACTCCTCGAATGAGCCCCCAACCCCGCCCGGCCGGCGGGGTTTTTCTTTGCCCGCCGGGCTTTCCCCTCAAGGAGACCCTGATGACCAAGTTCTACCTGTCCGAAGACGCGGTCGCCCGCATCGCCCGCGGCCTGATCGAACGATCCCTGCCCAAGGCGGAATGGACCCACGCGGCCCATTTCGCCGCCTGCCTGTGGCTGCTGAGGGACCGGCCCGCGGCGCGTGTCGTGGCCGACATGCCCGGGCTGATCTGCGCCTACAACGAGGCCACCGGCGTCGAGAACACTGACACGGCGGGCTATCATCACACCATCACGCTGGCCTCGATCGGCGCGGCGGCCGCGTTCCTGGGACGCTACCCCGAGCATCATCCACTACACGCGGTGGTGGACGACCTGATGGTGTCGCCGCTGGGAAAACCCGGCTGGCTGATGGCCTACTGGACCCGGCCGCGCCTGTTCTCCGTCGAGGCGCGACGCGGGTGGGTGGAGCCCGACATCCGGGCGTTTCCCCATGGGGTCGGTTGATGGGCTCGGCTGTTTCGGCCACGGTCGGCGCCATGTCGCGGCCCGTGCAGATCGTCATCCTCAACGGCAGCGGCAGCGCCGGGAAGAGTTCGACGGCCCGGGCGCTGCAGGAGATCTGCGCCCGGCCGTTCCTGCATGTCGCCATGGACGCCTTCCTCGACATGCTGCCCGAGGCGATGTTCGGCCACGCCGACGGCATGATCTTCGAGACGCTGGAGGAGGACGGCAAGCCCTCGGTGGCGATCCGCACCGGGCCGGTGATGGAGGCCGCCATGCGCGGCATGCGCCAGGCCATCGCGGCGATGGCCGGGCAGGGGAACCAGCTGATCGTCGACGACGTGATCCTCGATCCCGCCGACGAGGCCGACTATCGCGCCTTGCTGTCGGGGTTCGAGGTCCGCTTCGTGGGACTGTTCGCGCCGCTGGAGGCGCTGGAGGCCCGCGAACGGGCGCGCGGCGACCGGCAGATCGGGCTGGCCCGCTGGCAATACGACCGCGTGCACCAGGGCCGGGCCTACGACCTGGAGATCGACACCTCGGCGACGACCCCGGCGCAGAACGCGGTGCTGATCCGCGACGCGTTCGGGCTGTAGGCCCGATCTCTCCTCCCTTCCGGGAGAAGGGGTCCGCGTAGCGGACGGATGAGAGGGCGCTGCGCTCTCAGGTCAAGAACTGCCGTCATCCCGGGCGACCCGTAGGGGAGACCCGGGACCCAGGGGGATTGATCGCGGCCCCTGGGTCCCGGCTCTCCGCTTCGCTGCGGCCGGGATGACGTTGAAGGTTTATCCGATAGGGAGACCGCCCCCATCCGACCCTGTTCTGCAGTGCCATCGCTCAACCCGGCAAGGGGAGAAGGATCCTTAGATGGCTGTGGCCCCAGCGTTTAGCCTCGGGAAGGGGGCCTTGGGGGGCGGCAGTCCAAGAAACGGGCAGAGTTTGTCCCAGCCGTCGCCGGCGGTGATGTCCATTTCCAGCAGGTCGTCGGGCCGGTCCGCGAAATAGCGGCGAACATCGGCGTGGTGGCGGTGGAAGGACGCCGTCAGGATCGCTGCGTCGTAACCCACTGTCTCGTAGATCGCCATGCGCCGAGCGATGCGGTCGTGCTGGCCGGCGATGGGGCGTGGGTCAGCGGTGTGGGCATGGAGCATCGAGGCCAGCCAGGCGTCGAGCGGTCGGGTCATCAGCACGAACTTCGAGCCGGGAAAGATGTAGTCCAGGTACTTGTAGTGCAGGACGACGCCGTTCTCGCTGCCGCCTCGCAGGGTGCGCAGCTGCTCGAACCCAGGGCTCTGGGCGACCGGGTCATAGCCTAGCAGGGTCAGGGCCTCGCAGAACGAGGTGTTGCCCGTCCGCACCAGGCCTACGCCCCAGCAGCGGGGCGGAAGGTCGTCGTCCCGCGTCACTGACAAGCCTGACCCGCGCGTTTGCGGTCATAGGCGGCCACCAGGCTCTGATAGGGCGGCAGGAAGGTGTGCAGCTTCACCGCCTTGCCGTCGGTCGAGGTCCCGGCGACGCCGGAGCGGATCTCGAAGTGCATGTGGATGGTGGTGGGGGTGCCGCCGAAGTCGTTGGAGGCCTTGCCCAGGTTGTCGCCGGCCTTGACCACGGCGCCTTCCTTCACCGCCAGCTGGTTCATCCGCATGTGCAGGTAGCGATAGACGCGGTGCGGCGGCGCCGAGCCGGTCAGGGTGACGGTGTAGGTCCCCATGTCGGTGATGATCCCGTCCTCGGCGGCCACCACCCAGTGCTTGTCCTTCTTGCAGGTGGCCGGGCGGATGTCCTGGCCCTGGTGGCCCTTGCCGTTGGCGCAGAGGGGGCTGGCGTGGCCGCGGCTTTCACAGAAGTTGTCGCGCCACGGCAGGCTGTAGTTGCTGGCGTCGCACTGGCTGGGCTTGTCCTGCGGGCCCATGCCGCCGCCGGCCCCATAGACCTGGGAGTTGGCGAAGGCGTCCTCGGCGAAGGGGAAGCAGAGCTGGGGCGACCAGGCGGTGCGGTCGAGATAGCCGGAGCCGGACTTCGGCAGCAGGTCTCCGGCCGCAAAGTGGCCGAAGCTGCCGGCGGACGGGACGTCGGGGGTCTTCACCGGATCGACGGGGGCCTCGGCCTGGGCCTCGTCGGGGAGTTGCTCGGCGCCGCCGTCGCCGACCGGTTCATCGGGCTCGGCCGTGGCGCCGTCGGGCAGGGGCCCTCCCGGCAGGATGTCGCCCGCCGTGGTGTGCGTCGGCGCGGAGGATGGCGTTCCAAACCAGCCGGAATTGTATCCCACCAGGGCCAGGACCGCGAGAATGATGAGGATCAGGAAGATCAGAGGCGCGCGCATCTCCTAGACCCTTTCCCGATCAGGTTGAATCAACCTGATCGGATCAAAAGGGTCTATCTTCTTGAATCTAGAGCATGTCCGGGCGGCGAACCGGCGCCCACTTGCGCCTGACATGCTCTAGGCCCCAAGTCCGGCGGCCTGGCGGGCCGCCTTGCCCATGACGACAACGGTGCTCCTGACCACCAGGGAGCGCACATAGGTCTCGTTCCGGCAGCGGGGGTCCGAAGGCGCGTCGCAGCGCAGTTCGGCGGTGTAGAGCACGCCATAGCGGACGAAGCTGGCCAGCTGGCCGTCCACCGTGCGCTGCACCACCAGTTGCTCGGGCCCGATATTGGGCAGGTTCAGCTTGGAGCCCGCCGGCAGGGGCGTGGTTTGCGCCGTGCCGGTCAGAGAGACCCGCGCGCCCGAAAGGTTGGCGGTGATCGAATAGTAGTCGCCGAAAGAATAGATCCGCGCGCCGCCCATCAGGTCGGGGTCGGCGGGCAGCAGGATCGGCAGCCGGGTCTTGTCCACCGCGGCCTGATCCAGGCCGCGTCCGATTGGGGAATTGCCGCCGCCGCTCTGGCGCAGGCCGCCAACCGCGCCGGCCCAGTCGACGCCGCCGGGGGGCGGGGGGCGGGTCGCGCCAGGACGGGTGGACGGCGCGGGCGTGGGCGCCACCTGGGCGCTGGCGGTCACCGCGGCGAGCGTCGCGCCCGCCACGATCAAGGCTCGGATCTTGGGATTTCGCATTGGGCCCCCGCCATCACGTCAATGTCAAAGTCTCGCGCATTTGAGCTTCGCTGTTAACCCGGGGTTGCAGCAGGCGTGTGAATTTGGTGGTGTCGCGCCGAAAGCGCCGACGAATTCACCTCAGGATTGAGCCGAGGCGCGGAGTGAGGTTGACCCAGGGTCAACATGTTGCGTCGCGGCAATTGAACGGGCGCCCCTTACTGGCTATATGAAAGTCCTGTCGCGGGGCGGATTGCTGACCGCGCGCCTGTGCGTAAGGACGGCCATGCTGGTGACCCTGATGAAGGCCAAACTTCACCGTGCGACGGTGACCCAGGCCGACATGGACTATGAAGGCTCCATCGCCATCGACCGCGCCCTGCTGGACGCCTCGGGCATCCTGCCGCACGAGCAGGTGGATGTGCTGAACATCACCACCGGCGCCCGCTTCACCACCTACGCCATCGAGGCGCCGCGCGGCTCCAAGGTGATCGGGGTCAACGGCGCCGCCGCCCGCCTGGTCCAGAAGGGCGATAAGGTCATCATTGTCACCTACGGCATGCTGCCGGCCGAGGAGGCCCGCAACTATTCGCCGACCGTCGTGCTGCTGGACGACGCCAACGAGATGAAGCAGGCCGCGTGAGCCCGCGCCTGACCCTGGCGGTGGCCCTGGCTCTGAGCCTGTCGGCATGCTCGCCGGCGGTCCTGAAGGGCGTGGATATCGCGGCCCTGGATGCGGCGATCAACGACACGGTCGGCGACCCGGGCACCTGCGTGCTGATCGGCGAGACCGGTTCGGGGGAGATCGTCCACCGCTTCGGCTCCAACGTCACCTGCGCCCGCGCCCTGCCGGCCTGCAACGGCGCGACACGGACGCTGGAAGACCTGTTGAACGTGACCTCAAAGAGCCGCCAGCCGGTGAACATCAGCTGCCCCAGCGCTCCGGACGGCGGGCGGACGGTGGGCTGGGCGGCCGGTCCGGTCGAGACCCACGACGAGCTGGTCTACGCCGCGGCGATGGAAGGCCCCAACACCCCGCCCGGCGTGGTGATCGCCGACAAGCTGAAGTTCGCCTTCGAGAAGGTCGGCCTGATCAAGCGGTAGGCCGCGCCCTCTTTCCTCCCCCGTAAACGAGGGAGGAAAGATCTCGTTTAGCGCGTCAGCTCGTAGAGCCCGGTCACGTCCACGCGCACCCGCAGCTCGCCGCCGGCGATGGGGGTGGAGCTGTCCTTTTCCATCCGCGCCGTGGCCATCATCGGCATGGGGGAGGGCGGGGTGTAGCCGCCGCCTTCGCTCAGCGTCACCAGACGACCGACACGGTAGCCGGTGGCCCGCGCATAGAGGTTGGCCTTGTCGCTCAGCGCCTTGACCGCGGCCTCGCGGGCGGCGTTCTCGGCGGCGGTGGGATCGGTGAGGCCAAAGGAGATGCCGTTCACCTGGTTGGCGCCGGCGCTGACCGTGGCGTCGACGGCCGAGCCCAGGCGGGCCAGGTCACGGACGGTGACGGTGACCTGGTTGGTCGCCTGATAGCCACGCAGGCGGGGCGGGTTGTTCTCCACATAGTCATACTGGGCGTTGAGGTTGAGGCCCGAGGTCTGGATGTCCTTGTCGGCGATGCCGGCGCGGCGCAGGGCCGCGAAAATCTTGTTCATCTGGGTCGCGTTGGCGGCCATGGCGGCCGAGGCGGTCGGGGCCTCGGTGTTCACACCGAGATTGATGGTGGCCATGTCCGGCGCGACGCGGCTCTCGCCATAGGCCGAGAGGTTCAGGGTGGTGGCCCGGAACATGGAGTCGGCGGCGGGCTGGGCGGCCTGGGCCAGGGCGGCGGGGGCCGCGATCGTGGTGGCCAGGAGCAGGCTGAGGGCGCCGGCGCGGACGAAGGTTTTCATAGGTATCTCCCAGAGGGTGCGAGCTTGACTGTACCACCCCGCATTTGAACGGTGAACGCGGCGCTGGGTTCCCTGATGACAAGGCCAAGCTGAACGGCGGCTTTAATGGTCGTGCAGCCCATGGTAACCCGCCCCGTCGCTGCAGGGGCCTGTAGCTCAATGGTTAGAGCCGACCGCTCATAACGGTCTGGTTGTAGGTTCGAGTCCTACCGGGCCCACCAGCGCGCTTCCGTCGATGCGGGCGGCGAGGGACGGGACGGAGGCGGCCCAGGACTGCTCCAAACGGGCGGGGCTGTAGATCTCAGCGTCCACGCCGTGGTCGGACAAGTCCTGAGGCGGGCGGCGGCCTCGCACCAGGGCGGCCGCCAGTCGAGATACGGCTGGGGTGGTCTGGATCCCAAAGCCCCCCAGCCCGGCCAGCCAGAAGAACCCTGGCGCGGCCTGCGACCAGCCGATCACCGGGGCGCGATCGGAGGCGAAGGTGCGCAGACCCGCCCAGCGGTGGTGGATTCGAGTCACCGGATGATCGGCCACATCATGGAAGCGCAGCATGGCGCAGGCGATGTCCAGCTCGTCGGGGGTCGCGTCACAGGGTGGGCTCGGCGCCTCATCGGCCGGGGTGATCAGCAGCCGCCCGCCGAAGGGGCGGAAGTAGAAGCGCTCTTCGATGTCCTTCACCACCGGCCAGTCATGGAAGCCGATCTCACGGGGCGCGTCGACCAGGATGGCGGTCCTCAGCCGTGGCGTCAGGCCTATCGGCGCAAGCCCGGCGGCCTGGGCGGTTTCGTCGGCCCAGGCGCCCGTGGCGTTGACCAGGATCGGCGCCAGGAGCGAGGCCTGGCGGGTCCGCACGCGCCATCGCGCGCCCTCGCGATCGATCTGCGGCCAGCCCGCGTCG
>NZ_JAOTJD010000034.1:0-53139 GCF_042714595.1 Phenylobacterium ferrooxidans
GACGACCTGGCCCAAGCCCTCGAAAGGCTCTGGGCCCACTGCAACATCAAGCGCGTCGGCGGATACGCCGCCTGACGGCCGTCATTTGACCCTTGCGCCAGGCAAGGCTGCGGCCTAGCCCAGAGGCATGCGATCGCCCCCGTCAGCCACCGTCGAGCCGCGCTCCAGGAACGGTGCGCTGACTGGGTACGTCGGGGCGGCCCTGCTGTCGGGCCTGGCGGTGTCGTTGCGATGGGCCCTGACGCCGATCTTCCAGGATCATCCCTCCTTCCTGCTGTTCATGCCCGCGGTGATTCTCAGCGCGGCGTTCTGGGGGGGCGGCCCGGCCCTGCTGGCCACCGGCCTGACCTTTGTCGGGGGGGTCGCCCTTAGCAACATCGCCGTGCTCTCGCATCCGGCCGACCAGGTGAACGCCCTGCTCTTCGTGGTGATGGGACCGGCCATCGCCTATGGAGGTTGGCGCCTTCGCCGGCAGACCGATCGCACCGCTGACGCGCTGGTGCATCTGGCCGAGCGCGAGGACCATCTCAGGTCGATCCTGAATACGGTGCCCGACGCCATGGTGGTGATCGATGAGCACGGGTTGATGCAGTCCTTCAGCACCACCGCCGAGCGGCTGTTCGGCTGGCGCGCCGAAGAGGTCATCGGACGCAATGTCAGCATGCTGATGCCGCAGCCCTACCGTGACGCCCATGACAGCTACCTCGTACGCTATCTGACCACCGGGGAGCGGCGCATCATAGGTATCGGCCGCGTCGTGGTGGGAGAGCGCAAGGACGGCTCCACCTTCCCGATGGAGCTGGCGGTCGGCGAGATGCAATCGAGCTCGGAGCGCTTTTTCACCGGCTTCGTCCGCGACCTCTCCGAAAGTCAGGCCACCGAACGGCGCCTGCAGGACCTGCAGGCCGAACTGGTCCACGTCTCCCGCCTGACGGCGCTCGGGGAAATGGCCTCGGCCCTGGCGCACGAGCTCAACCAGCCCCTGTCGGCCATCGCCAACTACGTGAAGGGCTCGGTCCGCATCCTCGATCAGGAACAGCCAGATCCGGCCAAGGTTCGCAACGCCCTCATCCAGGCTGGCGACCAGGCCCTTCGCGCCGGGGAGATCATCCGCAGGCTCCGCGACTTCGTCTCCAAGGGCGAGTCTGAGCGCCGGGTCGAGCCCCTGACCAAGCTCATTGAGGAAGCCGGCGCCCTGGCCATGATCGGAGCCAAGGAATCCGGAGTGAAGGTCAGTTTCGATATTTCGCCAGCGGCGCCCTATGTGCTCGCCGACAAGGTTCAGGTGCAGCAGGTGCTCCTGAACCTGATGCGCAACGCCATCGAGGCGATGCAGGATAGCCCCCGGCGCGCCCTCACCATCACTTCCGCCTTGGTTGAGGACAACACCGTCATCGTCAAGGTGATCGACACCGGCCCCGGCATCGCCCCTGAAGTGGCCAGTCGCCTGTTCCAGCCCTTCGTCACCAGCAAGAGCACGGGCATGGGGGTTGGGCTTTCCATTTCGCGTACGATCATCGAAGCTCACGGTGGCCGCATCTGGGCCGAATCCGCGCCGGGCGGCGGGACAGTGTTTTCATTCACCTTGAAGACGGTCCCGGAGGAGGAGCTGAACGTTGACGACTGACGAACTCGTGCATGTGATCGACGACGACGAGGCCATGCGCGACTCCCTGTCCTTTCTCCTGGACAGCGCCGGTTTCGAGACGCGCACCTATGACTCCGCCATGGTGTTCCTGGAGGGCGTCGGCCGCCTTTCCGGCGGGTGCATCGTCACCGATGTGCGTATGCCGGGGATGAACGGCCTGGAGATGTGCCGCCACCTGAAGGCGCTTCATATCGACCTGCCGATCATCATGATCACCGGCCATGGCGACGTGGCGCTGGCGGTGGAGGCGATGAAGGCCGGTGTCGCCGACTTCCTGGAAAAACCCTTCGATGACGAGGCCCTGCTGCGCGCCATCCGCTCGGTCCTCGCCCAGGCCCGTCCAGGTGCGCCCCCGCAGAACTCGGGTCCCTTCCAGGCCTTTCTGGCCAGCCTGTCGCCCCGCGAAACCGAGGTCTTGCGCGGCGTGGTCGACGGCAAGGCCAACAAGGTGATCGCCTTCGAGCTTGGCATCAGCCCCCGGACCGTCGAGGTCTACCGCGCCAACGTCATGACCAAGACCGGCGCCTCCAGCCTCTCTCAGCTCATTCGCATGGCCTTGACGGCCGGCTTCGCCTGATCGCCGCGATTGCGCTGTATCAAAGCCGGGCGTCGGGCTCGGGCCTAGGGTCTTCAGATTCCCTGGAGGCTGAGCTTGTCTACACTCCCACCCGCCATCCGCACGGTCGTCCTGGTTGATGACGACAGCGCTCTGCGTCTGGCCCTGACCTTCATGCTGGAACTGGACGGCTTCGCCGTCACGGCCCTCGAGAGCGGTGAGGCGCTCCTGCAGGCCGCCCTCCCGCCCCCCCCAGTCTGCCTGGTCCTTGACCAGAACCTCACCGGCCTTACCGGCCTGGAGGCCCTGGCTGTCCTCCGCGCCAGGAGGGAGCAACTGCCAGCCGTGCTGATCACCAGCCACCCCCGGACCAGCACCCGAGAGACCGCTGCGGCCCTGGGCGCGGTCATCGTCGAGAAGCCTCTGATGGGCGAGTCTCTCAGCGCCGCCATCAACGCCGCCCTATCGTAAGGGCGAGGCGTCTCACAGCGCCTTGGAGTGGCGTCCCGCCTCGGCCGTGAAATAGGTGTCGAACACGGCGCAGACCGATCGCACCACCAGTCGACCCAGCTCCGAGACCGTCAGCCGCGCCTCTAGGATTTCCACCAGACCATCGTCGGCGAACCGCTTGAGGGCCGAAAGCTCCTGCGCCAGATCACCCAAGGTCCGGCCATGCCGAGCGCACACCGCCGCGAGATCAACCGACAGATCGCACATCAGCCGCTCGATGATCTCGGCGCGGAACCGGTCATCGTCGGTGAGGGCGACACCCCGAGCGATAGGCAGGTCGCCCGCGACCACCGCGTTGCGCCAGGGAAGCTCCTGGGCGACGTTTTGCACCAGGCCCTGGGGCAGGCTGCCGATCGAGGAGGCCCCCAGGCCAAGCAGGGTCTGGGCGCTGTCGGTGGTGTAGCCCTGGAAATTGCGCCGCAGCCGGCCTTCCCGCTGGGCGGCCGCCAGAGTGTCGTCGGGCAGGGCGAAGTGATCCAGGCCGATGCGGACATAGCCCTCCGACACCAGGCGCTCGGCGGCGGCCTCGCTCTGGTCGAGGCGCTCGGCCGCGCCCGGCAGGGCCGACTCGTCGATCAGCTGCTGGTGGGTCTTCATCCACGGCACGTGGGCGTAGCCGAACAGGGCGAGGCGCTCGGGTCTCAGAGCCACGATCTGGTCGATGGTGCTCAGGGTGTTGACCGTGGTTTGGTGCGGCAGGCCGTACATCAGGTCCAGGTTGATCGAGCCGACGCCGGCCTCCCGCAGCCAGGCGACACACTGGGCGATCTCCTCGTAACTCTCCTCACGGTTCACGGCGGCCTGGACCTGGGGCGACAGGTTCTGCACCCCCAGGCTGGCGCGCGACAGGCCGTGGGAAGCCGCAGCCTGGACCCACTCGCGGGTCAGGACCGCGGGGTCCAGCTCGGCGGCGACTTCGGCGTCCTCGGTGACATCGAAGATCCGCCGCAGGGCGCCGAAGATGGCGTCCATTTCCGTGGGCGCCAGCATGTTGGGGGTGCCGCCCCCCAGGTGGATGGCGTTGGCCGGCAGGCGTCGCGGCAAGGCGGCTTCCAGCAGGGCGGCCTCGGCGAGCAGATGCTGGACGTAGTCGCCCACGGGTTCATGTCGGTTCACCGCCCGGGTGTTGCACCCGCAGTACCAGCACAGGCGGGCGCAGAAGGGGATGTGCAGATAGAGGGAGACCGGGTCGGTGGCGGGAAGCGCGGCCAGCCAGCCCCGATAGGTCGCTGCGTCCACCGCGGGCGTGAACTGCACGGCGGTCGGATAGCTAGTGTAGCGCGGGGCCCGACCGTCGTACCTGGCGATCAGTTCGTCCAGGGCCAGGGTTACGGGCTTGGGAGCGTGCAGAACGGAAGGCGAGGTCACGGCGAATCTCCGGGAAGGGTCGCCCCATTCACTCCGGATCGGTGTCCCCCGCCGTGACCTGGATCAAAGCCGGCGGTCCCAAGTCGCTGTCGTCCAGCAGGATGCGGGCGGCGTCGCCGGCGGGGTCATCGTACTGGCCGCTGCGCACCGTCCACCAGAAGCCCCACAGCCCCAGCAGGGCCAGCATCACCGAGAAAGGCGCCAGCAGGAAGAAGATGGTCATCGGCCGGCCCGGTGCATGCGCAGGGCGTTGAGGGTCACCACCAGCGACGAGCCCGACATGGCCAAGGCCGCGACGAAGGGATTGATCAGGCCCAGCATGGCCGCCGGCGCGGCGATCAGATTGTAGAGCGCGGAAAATCCGAAGTTCTCCACGGCGCGACGCCGGGCCGCGCGGGCCACGTCGATGGCGGTCACCACAGCGCTCAGGCCCTCGCCGGAGAACACCAGATCGGCGGCGTTCTGGCTGGCGTCCAGGGCTGTGCCCGGCGCCATGGCCGCATGGGCGGTGGCCAGCGCGGCGGTGTCGTTCAGCCCGTCGCCCACCATCAGCGACCTGTGGCCGACGCGGGCCAGGCTCTCGACCCAGGCGGCCTTGTCGGTGGGGGTCATGCCGCCCCGCCAATGGCGTACGTCCACGGCCTGGGCCACGGCGCGCACGGCGTCCGGCAGGTCGCCTGACAGGATCTCCACGCTCAGTCCCCGGGCGCGGAGGTCGGCGATGGTCTGGCGCGCATCCGGCCGCAGGCTGTCGGAGAACCGGAAGCGGATCTTGGTCTCACCCTCGAAGCCGAACCAGAGCTCGGTCTCAGAGCCCTGCGTCCCTTCGGCTCCCACGAAAGACGCCCGGCCGAGACGGGCGCGACGGCCGTGGATGACGCCCTCAACCCCCTGTCCGGCGGTCTCCACGACGTCCTGCGCCAGGTCGCTTCCGCCATCCTGCGCCGCCAGGGCGCGCGCCAGGGGATGGGAGGAGGCCCGCGCCAGCGGCGCCGCCAGGGCCGCGGCGGCCAGGTCGGGAGCAATCAGGGTCGGCCGGCCAAGGGTCAGGACCCCGGTCTTGTCGAACACCACGTGGGTCACCTCCGCCAGGCGCTCCAGCGCCGCGCCGGACTTCACCAGGACCTGCTTGCGGAACAATCGCGCCGACGCTGCCACCTGCACCGCCGGAACCGCGAGACCGAGCGCGCAGGGGCAGGTGATGATCAGCACCGCGACCGCCCGCAGCAGGGCCTCGCGCGGGCCCAGGCCAAGACCCCAGCCCAGCACGAAGGTCAGCGCCGCGGCGGTGTGGACCACCGGGACATAGATGGCCGCGGCGCGGTCGGCCAGACGGACATAGCGCGACTTCGACTGCGCGCCCGCCTCCACCAGCCGCGCGATGGCGGCCACCGCGGAATCGTCGGACCGCGCCTCGGCTCGCAGGGTGAGCATGCCCGACAGGTTGAGCGCCCCGGCGCGGCAGACATCTCCCTGGCCGACGGCCACCGCGCGCGACTCTCCGGTCAGCAGCGCATTGTCCAGTTGGGACGCGCCGGCCTCGATACGAGCGTCGACGGGCAGGCGTTCACCAGGACGCACCAGGATCAGGTCGCCCACGGCGATCTCCGCCAGGGGCCTGCGATGCTGGCCGCCATCGGGGGTCAGGACCGTGGCGGCGGGCGCCTGCATGGCCAGGAGGTCGGCGGCCGCGCCCCGGGCCCGGCTGCGCAGGGTGTGGTCCAGCCAGCGGCCGATCAGCAGCAGGAACAGCAGGGAGATGGCGGCGTCGAAATAGGTGTCGCGACCGTGCAGCAGGGTCTCGACGAAGCTGATCGCGAGGCTGAGGAGCACCCCGATGGAGATCGGCACGTCCATGTTCGCCCGGCCCACCCGCAGGGAGCGCCAGGCCGACTGGAAGAAGGGCATGCCGGCATAGAGGGCGCAGGGGGTGGCGATGAGGCCGCTAGCCCACTGCATCATGGTCAGCGCCGCCGGACCTAGCTCCTGGCCAAACAGCCCCGCCCAGATGGGCACCGAAAACATCATGGCGTTGCCGGCGCCGAAGGCCGCGACTCCCAGCGCCAGGGTCAGGCGCCGGCCTTCCCGGTCCTGGGCGGCGGCGGCCTGGCCCGGATCATAGGGCGCGGTCTCGTAGCCCAGCTTCTCAAGGGTGGACATCACCCGCCCGGGATCGCCGGACCGGCCCTCGAAGCCCACCGTGAGCTTGCCGCTGGTAAGATTCAGGCGTGCGCTGCGCACGCCTGGGAGGGCGCTCACGCCCCCCTCGATCTTGGCCATGCAGGCGGCGCAACGCGCGCCCTTCACCAGCAGGTCGAAGGTCGCCCCGCCATCCTGGGCGGGCTTCAGGAAGGCCGAATAGTCCGGCGCGACGTCATAGGTCACGGCCATGTCAGCCTCCGCTCGGCCTCGAACCGCGCACCGGCCGAGTCATGGGCCAGCAGGCCGAGGTCCCAGGCGCCGCTCAGGTCGCCGAGACGGGCCGAATAGGTCCCGGGCGCGATCTCCGCCAGCGGAAGGTCCTTCCTGCCGCTCTCGGTGGCGGGACGCTGCAGCTTGGCGGCGACCCGAAGGCCGGTCAGCGGGCGGCCAGCGCGGTCGCGGAAGGTGACCACCACGGCGCCGTCGGGCCCGGCCTGCGCCGCGGCGCGCCATCCGAGACGGGACTGAGCCTCGAGCTGCGCCAGCTTGGCGTTGTAGGCGACCCCGTCCTCATACGGCGTGCGCGAGACCTCTCCGGGATAGGTGCGGATGGCCATCACGGTGAAGGCGACGTTCACGACGATCACCACCAGGAAGAAGCCGACGAAGAGCCCCAGGACGTGCAGACCCTTCAGCTCGAAGCTCTTGTGCGGGATGTCGGTCATGGCGCGTTCGCGGCCCCTGAGAGGAAGTTGGTCTCGACGGTCTTCACCTCGTCGCCTGCGCGCACCGCGAAGGCCGCGGGCATGTTGGGCGCGTCGATGGCGGCGGCGGGCACGGTGACGAAGACCCGCACGGCGCGCACCTCGTTGGCCTCGACGCGGACGCTCAGGGTGTCGCCCGCCGCCTTGGCGCCGGGCGTCCGCAGCTTGGCGCCGGGCGGTCCGGTGAAAGTCACTTGGACGTCGCGCGCCTCGAATCCGCGGTTGGCGATCTTCAGGGTGTAGCCGTCGCGGATCGCCCCGTCGTGCAGGCGCACGAACATGGGATTGCGGTCCCGCAGGACGTGGACATCCAGGGCGCTGCGATGGGTCAGGCCCCAGATCATCAGGGCGCTCACCAGGCTCAGGGCCACGGCGTAGTAGGCGGTCCGGGGCCGCAACAACCGGTAGATCGGAGGCCGCCCGGCCTCGCGCGCGGCGACCGCGGCGTCGGTGTCGTAGGCGATCAGGCCCTTGGGACGGTCGATCTTCTCCATGATCTCGTCGCAGGCGTCGATGCACAGGCCGCAGTTGATGCATTCGAGCTGGGAGCCGTCACGGATGTCGATGCCCGCGGGGCAGGCCACGACGCAGGCGTTGCAGTCGATGCAATCGCCCCGGCCCTCCCAGGGCTGGCCCTTCTTGTGCGGCCCCCGGGTCTCGCCCCGGTCGCGCAGATAGGTCACCTGCAGGGAATGCTGGTCCAGCATGGCCCCCTGAATACGCGGCCAGGGGCAGAGGTAGGTGCAGACCTGTTCGCGCATGTGCCCGGCGAAGGCGTAGGTGGTCACAGTCAGCAGGGCGCAGAAGATGTAGGCCGTGGCCGGCGCCTGGCCGACCCAGAAATCGGCCAGCAGGTTCGGCGCATCGTGGAAATAGAAGATCCACGCCCCGCCCGTGCCGAACCCGATCCCCAGCCAGACCGCGTGCTTGCCGATCTTCCGCCAGGCCTTGTTGAAGGACCAGGGACTGGCGTCGAGCTTCATCCGGGCGTTGCGGTCGCCTTCGAAGGCCCGCTCCACATAGATGAACAGGTCGGTCCACACCGTCTGCGGGCAGGCGTAGCCGCACCACAAACGACCGAACATGGCCGTCACCAGGAAGAGGCCGAGTGCGGAGATCACCAGCAGGCCGGTGATGAAATAAACCTCCTGCGGCCAGAGCTGGATGCCGAAGAAGTAGAACCGCCCACCGGCGAAGTCGACGAGCACCGCCTGGTCCGGCAGGACGCCGGGACGCTCCCATCGGATCCAGGGGGTGACGTAGTAGATCGCCAGCATCAGGATCAGCAGGACCCACTTGATCCGCCGCCACTGGCCGTGGACCAGCTTCGGATAGATCGGGGTCCGGGGCTTGTAGAGGCCCAGGGTGAAACCCTTGGCCCGCGCCTTCGCCGCCGCCGAGACGGGGCCGGAGCCCTCTCCGGGCGGCGGTGGCGTGGGCTTGGTCCGATCGATGACGACGGTCATGGGTACGCTCTACTGGCCGCCGGCGTTGGCGTGGATGTAGACCGCCAGGGCCTTGATGGTTTCTGGGCTGAGGCGACCTTCCCAGGTTGGCATGACGCCGCCCTGGCCGGTCCAGATCTGGTTGCGGATGTCGGCGCGCTCGGCTCCGTACAGCCACTCCGCGTCCGTGAGATCGGGTGCGCCCTGTTTCATGTCCCCCTTGCCCTGGGGGCCATGGCAGGCCGAACACTGCGCGACATAGACCGGCGCGGCGCGCTTGATGGCCGCGACATTGGCCGGTCGGCTCGACAGCGCCACCACGAATTCGGTCAGGTCATCGACCTGGGCCGGCTGCAGGATCTGGTCGCGGCCGAAGGCGGGCATCTGGGACTGGCGCGTGTTCGGATTGTCCGAACGCACCCCCACCTGAAGGGTGTGCTGAATCTCCTCGAGGCTGCCGCCCCAGAGCCAGATGTCATCCCGCAGGTTGGGATAGCCCTTGAAGCCCGTGCCGCCCACGCCATGGCAGGTGGCGCAATTGTCGCCGAACACGGACTGGCCGACCGCGAGCGCATAGGCCTGCAGCTTGGGATCAGCCTCGATGGTCTCCAGCGAGGCGGTGCGCAGCATCGCCCCCTCGGCTCCGCGCTGTTGGTTCAGGGCCTCCAGCTGCCGGGCCACATCGACCCGGTCGGACTGGCCCAGCACCCCCTTGGCGTAGCTGTTGACCCCCGGCCAGGACGGCATCAGCACCCAGTAGATCGCCGCGATGACGATGCAGCCGTAGAAGATGTAGAGCCACCAGCGGGGCAGCGGATTGTCCAGCTCTCGGATACCGTCCCACTCGTGGCCGGTGGTCTCGACGCCGGAATGCTCGTCGGTTTCACGGTTGGACATGGTTGTCCTCATTGTCCTCCAGCGGCAGAGCCGCGAGGCGCTTGAAAGTCTCGGTGTGGCGAGGCCAGAGGGCGTAGATCACCACGGCGAAGAAGAGGATGGCGAAGTAGACCGTCCCCCCCTGCTGGGCGAAGCGGGCGACCGCCTCGTAGGACAGGCCGCTCATCGTTGGTTCTCCGGGGCTTCGGCGCGATAGGTCCGGAAGTCCACCAGGCCGCCCAGCATCTGCAGGTAGGCGATCAGGGCGTCCATCTCGGTGACCCTGTTGGGATCGCCGTCGAAGTCGCGCTGGGCCAGCTTGGCGCCGTAGCGCTTCTTCAGGGCCGTGGCGCGGCTGTCGAAGGGATCGGCCTGGGCCTCAAGGTCGTCCTTGGCGTGGTCGATCTGGTCCTGGGTGTAGGGCACGCCGACCTTGGTCATGGCCGAGAGCTTGGCCTGGACCTCGCGGTAGTCGAGGTCCTTGTCGCGCAGGAAGGCGTAGGGCGGCATCACCGATTCCGGCACCACGGAGCGCGGGTCGGTCAGGTGGTCCTTGTGCCAGCTGTCGGAGTACTTGCCCCCGACCCGGGCCAGGTCAGGCCCAGTGCGCTTGGAGCCCCACTGGAAGGGGTGGTCGTACATGCTCTCGGCGGCCAGGCTGTAGTGGCCGTAGCGCTCGACCTCGTCGCGCAGCGGGCGGATCATCTGCGAGTGGCAGGTGTAGCAACCCTCACGGACGTAGATGTCGCGGCCCTCGAGCTCCAGAGGGGTGTAGGGACGCATGCCCTCCACCTCCTCCACTGTGCTCTCCAGGTAGAAGAGCGGCGAGATCTCCACGAGGCCGCCGATGGAGACGACGATGACGATGCCGATGATCATCCACAGCGAATGACGCTCGAACTTGGCGTGCTTGTTCCACATGGTCAGGGCCCTTACTGCGCCGCTGCGAGGGCGGGCAGGGATGCTGCGCCTTGAGGCAGGGCCTCATGACCGGGCATCCTGACGGTCCGCCAAAGGTTGTAGGACATGATCACCGTGCCGGAGAGGTACATGAGCCCTCCAAGCGTGCGGATGATGTTCTCGATGTGCTTGGCCGCGACGGTCTCGACGAAGCTGTTGGCGAGGAAGCCCTGAGGCGTGTACTCGCGCCACATCAGGCCTTCCATGATGCCGGAGACCCACATCGCGGCGATGTAGAGCAGGATGCCCGTCGTCGCGATCCAGAAGTGCCACTCGATCAGGGTGTTGGAGTAGATGCGGTCCTTCTTCCACAGCCAGGGGACCATGCAGTAGACGGCCCCGAAGGAGATGAAGCCGACCCAGCCCAGGGCCCCGGAGTGCACGTGGCCGATGGTCCAGTCGGTGTAGTGGGAGAGCGCATTGACCTCCCGCAGGCTCATCAGCGGGCCCTCGAAGGTGGACATGCCGTAGAAGGCCAGCGCCACCACCATCATGCGGATGACCGGGTCGGTGCGCAGCTTGTCCCAGGCGCCCGACAGGGTCATCAGGCCGTTGATCATGCCGCCCCAGGAGGGCATCCAGAGCATGATCGAGAAGGTGGCGCCCAGGGTCTGGGTCCACTGCGGCAGGGCGGTGTAGTGCAGGTGGTGCGGGCCCGCCCAGATGTAGATGAAGATCAGCGACCAGAAGTGGACGATGGACAGGCGGTAGGAATAGACCGGCCGCTCGGCCCGCTTGGGCACGAAGTAGTACATCATCCCCAGGAAGCCGGCGGTGAGGAAGAAGCCGACGGCGTTGTGGCCGTACCACCACTGCACCAGGGCGTCCTGGACCCCGGCATAGACCGAATAGCTACGGTGGTGCAGCAGGTCGACCGGCAGGGCCAGGTTGTTGACGATGTGCAGGATCGCCACGGTGATGATGAAGGACAGGTAGAACCAGTTGGCCACGTAGATGTGGGGTTCCTTGCGCTTCCAGATGGTGCCCAGGAAGACTAGCAGATAGGCGACCCAGACGACGGCCAGCCACAGGTCCACATACCACTCAGGTTCGGCGTACTCCTTCGACTGGGTGATGCCGGCCAGGTAGCCGGTAGCCGCCAGAACGATGAAGAGCTGATAGCCCCAGAACACGAACCAGGGGGCGACGCCGCCGCCCAGGCGCGCGCGGCAGGTGCGCTGCACCACCCAGAAGGAGGTGGCGATCAGGGCGTTGCCGCCGAAGGCGAAGATTACGCCCGACGTGTGCAGCGGACGCAGGCGGCCGAAGTTCAGCCAGCCGGCCTCCGGGAAATAGAAGATGGTCGGCCAGGTGAGCTGGGCGGCGATCACCACCCCCACCAGCATGGCCACGACCCCCCAGAACATGGTGGCGATCACGCCCGCGCGGATCACCCCGTCAGAATAGCGGGTGGGGTCGGACCGGAACTTCCCGTAACCGATGCCCGCCGTCATCACGCCGGCGGCCAGCACGAAGGCGGTCAGGAACAAATAACTGTGGAAACGGAAGAGGGGATCTTCGGTGAAGGCCGCGGCAAGCAGCGCCGCGAAGGCTCCCACCCCTGTGAAGATGTAGAGCAGCACCACGTCGAACGGCGCGCCCTCATCATGCTGGACTGATAATTGTGTCATAGATCCCCGACCCAAACTGCAAAGGTGGGTCGAAGTGGCAGGTATTGTCGTGGGGAACTTTGACAGAGATCAAGGCCGTCGAAACCGTCGCACCCTCTGATGGGGTCACGCCGATTTGCGGCGCGGAATTCGAAGCCATGGACCAGCCTGATCCTTCCCGTCCTTCGCCGCTCCCGGCTGTCGCCGCGCTGCTGGGCGCCTCGGCCCTGGTGACCGGGGCGATCGCCGCCGCGCACATGTGGCTCACCGCACAGCGCGGCCCGATCTGCGGCGTGTCCGATGGCGGCCACTGCTGGGCCTGCTACGTCGCCCCCCTCCTGGCCATGGCCGCCCTCACGGCCTGGCACGCCCATCGCAGCAGCGCCGCTTGCGCCAAGGCCAGATCGGAATGATCACCCTGTCGCGCCGCCCAGGGGGGTCGATCATGTACTTCGGCCTGCTGGTGCTGACCCTCCTGGCGGTCCCCGCCGCCGCGGCCGCCGGTGAGAATCCGCTGCCCGCGAGCCAGGCGCGCGGCCACGCGCTCGCCCGGAGCGTCTGCGCCTCCTGCCATGCGGTGGAGACCAAGGGGGCCAGCCCCAACGCCAAGGCGCCGCCATTCCGCGACCTGGCCGGGCGCCATGTCCCGCTCACCCTGCAGCGCCGCCTGGCCGACATCGCTGAAACCGGCCACTACGACATGCCGCCGATCAACCTGCACGCCGACGAGGTTCAGGACGTGGTGGCCTACATCAACAGCCTGGAACCTCCCGCCGCCGCGCGCTAGGTTTTGACGCCTCCGGCCAATCCGGCTTGCCGACCGGACCCCCGGGGCTTCGAACCCCATCACCCGCCCCGGTCCCTGGTGGCGCTTGTCTCCTTCATCGACGCTCAGCGGAATGGTTTTGAGGAGTCCCTGGCCAAGGCCCGGGCCAAGGCGGCCAAGTCGCTGTCAGCCAACCCAGGGCTTGTCGAACTGTGTTCGGAAGGTCTCGATGGGGGCAATGCGCGTGGATCACACGCCCCTGGTAGGAGACGAGTATGGCTGACGGCGCCGTGGACATCCTGAACGACAAGCGTGCAGCGGCGCGCAAGGCTGCCTACGAAGGCCCCGTCGAGGACCTGAACCCGGCGCGGGCCTCGCTCTTCCGCGACGACGCCATGTGGCCGATGTTCGAGCGGCTGCGGAAGGAAGACCCCGTCCACTACACGGCCGACAGCAACTACGGGGCCTACTGGTCGATCACCAAGTACAACGACATCCTGGCGGTGGACTCCAACCATCAGGTGTTCTCCTCGGCCAAGGGCATCACGCTGACGCCCAAGGCCGCCCAGGGCTTCCGCGACCCCAACAACACCGCCACCAACTTCATCGCCATGGACCCGCCGCGCCACGACGTGCAGCGCAAGACGGTGAGCCCGGCGGTCTCGCCGCACGCGCTGTCGATCATGGCCCCGCTGATCCGCGAGCGCGCCGGCCTGATCCTGGACTCCCTGCCGATCGGTGAGGACTTCGACTGGGTGGACCTGGTCTCCAAAGAGCTCACCACCATGACGCTCGCGACGCTTTTCGACTTTCCGTTCGAAGAGCGCCGCAAGCTCACCCGCTGGTCGGACGTCATGACCACGGCGCCGGGCTTCGGCCCCGCAGCCGACCTGATGGAGATGCGGGCGATGATGGCCGAGTGCTTCGGCTACTTCACCGAACTCTGGAACCAGCGGGTCAACGCCGAGCCGGCTGGCGACCTGATCTCCATGCTGGCCCACGGGGCCGACACCCGCAACATGACTCAGCAGGAGTTCCACGCCAACGTGGCTCTGCTGATCATCGGTGGCAACGACACCACGCGGAACACCATTTCCGGCTCGGTCCTGGCCCTGAACCAGAACCCCGACCAGTACGCCAAGCTCCGCGCCAACCCGGCCCTCATCCCGTCCATGGTGTCGGAGACCATCCGCTGGCAGACCCCGCTGGCCCATATGGCCCGCACGGCGACCCAGGACTTCGAGCTGGGCGGCAAGACCATCAAGGAAGGCGACAAGGTCGCCATGTGGTACGTCTCGGGCAACCGCGATGACACGGTGATCGCCAATCCCGACAGCTACATCATCGATCGCGAGCGGCCGCGCCAGCACATGTCCTTTGGCTTCGGCATCCACCGCTGCGTCGGCAACCGCCTGGCCGAGTTGCAGCTCACCATCATCTGGGAGGAGATCATGAAGCGCTTCCCGGACATCAAGCTGCTGGAAGAGCCCAAGCGCTCCTTCTCGATCTTCGTGAAGGGCTATGAAGAGATGAAGGTGGTGCTTCCGTCCAAACTCTAGCCCATGCTGGCGGCGGAGGACGCCGTGGGTGAAGAGTTGAAGCTGAACGCCGGGCCGGGATCCCTGCGCCGCCGCGTCCTGGACGCGGCCCGCGCGCTGCTGGAGGAGAGCGGCGCCGAGGGCCTGCACCTGCGGACCATCGCCGCCCGCGTGGGAAACGGGGTGGCCAGCCTCTACCATCACTTCGCCGACAAGCACGCCCTGCTGGCGGCGCTCGCCATCGAGGGCTGGCAGGAGCTCACCCGGGCCATCGACCAGGCCATGGCCAGCGGGAAGTTCCCCCACCGCATCGACGCGGCGTCGCGGGCCTTCCTCACCTTCATCCACCGCAATCCGCAGCTCTACGCCCTGATGCAGACCGAGCAGGCGCTCGCCGCCAACGACGCCGTCCGCGCCGCCGAGCGGGCGGCCTTCGCCACTTTCCAGACCTCGTTCGAGGGGGACGATCGTGTGCCAGCCGAGCGCGTGGAGGAGGTTTCCCTGACCATCTGGGTGTTGGGACGCGGCATCGCCTCGGCGGTTCTGATGCAGGGCGAGGACGATCCGGGCGCGGCCGGGCGTCTTGTGGCCAAGGTGATTTCGGGCTTCGCCTTCCTGCTCTCCCCGCGCTTCGCCGACTGACGCCTCGCACGTCGGCGATCCGAACAACGTTCACCAAATTTCGACTTACGAAACGGGTCCGGAATAATTCATCCGCTCACTGAGTGTGTCGGATAACTATCTATTAATAAAGGATATTATCTCCAAGTCACGTTGTTACGTGATGAGTTGACGACCTCGGCTTTGCGGACCTAGCGTCAAGCATAAGAGGCCCCTCGATGAGGCCCGCAGGGATGGCGTTCGACTATCGGACGTTCTTGGGAGGAAGACATGACTCAGCGATTGATGCTGTCGGCGACCGCGCTCGCCCTGGTTCTGGGCCTGCCGCAGCTAGCCCTGGCCCAGGACGCCTCCAAGGGCAGTCTGATCGACGAACTGATCGTCACCGCCCAGAAGCGGGAGGAGTCGGTCCAGGACGTGCCGATCGCCGTCTCGGCCTTCAGCGAGCAGGCCCTCAAGGCCCAGGGCATCGACGGCGCTGGCAACCTGGTCCAGTCCGTGCCCAACCTGACCTTCACCCGCCGCGCCCTGCGCACCAACTTCCAGATCCGAGGGGTCGGCGCCCAGTTGGTCTCCCTGTCCGGCGACGACGGAGTGGGGATCCACGAGAACAACGTGCCGCTCACCGCCAACCGCATCGCTGATGCGGAGTTCTATGATGTGGAGCGGGTGGAGGTCCTGCGGGGCCCGCAGGGCACCCTCTATGGCCGCAACGCCACCGGCGGGGTGGTGAACATCATCTCCAACAAGCCGAACGACCAGCGCAGCGGCTCCTTGACGGCGGAGTTCGGGAACTACAACTCGTTGAAGTATCAGGGCTACATCAACCTCCCGCTGGGCGACAAGTTCGCCCTGCGGGCCGCCGGCTTCGCTCTGCAGCGGGATGGCTACACAACCAACAGGCTGAACGGCCAGGACATCGACAGCCGCGACATCTGGGCCGGGCGGGTCACCCTGGCCTTCAACCCCACTGACAACCTGCGCACCTTCCTGCTCTGGGAGACCTTCGCCGAGGACGACAGCCGCGGCGCGCGCAAGCAGCTCTGCGTCAAGGATCCCGGTCCGACCTCCGTGCTTGGCGTGGCCACCGGCGCGGCCCAGGCGGGCCTGACCCAGGGCTGCCTCGCGGCCTCGGTCTACGATCCCAACGCCTACGGGACCACCAACCAGCTCTCCACCTTCTCGGGCATCATCGCCCGCCAGATCGGCCTGCAGCCCCAGGATTCCTTCCTGGGCAAGACCATCTCCCGCGACCTGCGGGAAGTGGAGGTGGTGGGCCAGCCGATCTACCGGCCGCGCACCGACCTCTATGAGTTCAACCTCGAATGGGACCTGACGCCGGGCCTGACCTTCACCTCGCTCACCAGCTATAACGAGAACGAGAACTATTCCCGCGGCGACTCCACCGGCGGCTATTCCTCGGTGCTCTTCGGGGTCACGCCCTATACCCCGGGCGGCATCCTCATCGACCCGCAGTTCGGGGCGACCGACCGGCTGCAGAGCGAGTCCGGCGGCATCGGCCATAACGAGCAGGTGACCCAGGAACTGCGCCTGCAGTCCAGCTTCGACGGGCCGGTGAACTTCAACGTCGGCGGCATCTATCTCGACTATGACGCCATGAGCATCACCTATGTCGCCACCAATGCGGCGACGGCGGCTCTGAAGGTGCTGGTGCCCACCGGCTATGTCGATCCGCTGCGGGAGCCCGACTTCACCGGCCACAACTATTTCGTCAGCCTGACCGAGTACAAACTCAAGTCCAAGGCCGTGTTCGGCGAGGTCTACTGGCAGGCCACCGACACCCTGCGGGCGACGCTGGGTCTGCGCTACACCGACGACAAGAAATGGACCCGCGGCTCCGGCTCGACCCTGTTCACCCCGGGCCGCGGCCCGGTCTTCACCGCCGAACAGAGGGTGCAGTTCAAGGA
Organism: Phenylobacterium ferrooxidans; assembly: GCF_042714595.1. Classification (NCBI taxonomy): domain Bacteria; kingdom Pseudomonadati; phylum Pseudomonadota; class Alphaproteobacteria; order Caulobacterales; family Caulobacteraceae; genus Phenylobacterium; species Phenylobacterium ferrooxidans. The sequence continues at coordinate 16,733 of NZ_JAOTJD010000034.1, forward strand.
GGCCACGGGTCGCTTCAACCTCGACTGGAAGCCCGATCTCCCCTTCACCGACGAGACCCTCGTCTATGGGTCCTATTCGAAGGGCTACAAGGGCGGCGGCTTCAACCCGCCCGGCGTCGTGGCCCTGGGTCTGAACCCCAGCTATGCGCCCGAGTTCGTCAACGCCCTGGAAGTCGGGATGAAGAACACCCTGATGGACGGCCAGCTGCTGCTGAACCTGACGGCCTTCTCCTATGACTACAAAGGCTACCAGATCGGTCGCAGCGTGAACCGGTCGGTCTACAACGAGAACATCGACGCCAAGATCAAGGGTCTGGAACTGGAGAGCGTCTGGAGCCCGATCGAGAACCTGAAACTCAACGCCAATATCGGCTATCTCGACACCAAGATCGAGCAGGGCGTCGTGGTGGACACCTTCGACCGCACCCGGGGTGACAGCACCTATATCTACGGCAATGCCACCAGCGGCGGCTGCGTGGTGCGAGCCACCGGGGTGGCGGCGATCCTGTCGGTTCCCGGCGGGGCCGCGACCCTGGCCAACCGGGTCTGTTCGGGCCCGACCTCGGTCACCGCGGGCCTGGTGGCGGCAGGCAACACCCCCGCCGCGGCTGCGGCCCTGGCGGCGGGCATGTACAGCTACGGTTCCAATGTCTCGCTGTACACCAACGGGGCCGGGGAAGGCGTGCGGCAGAACCTGAAGGGCAATGAGCTGCCCAACGCCCCCAAGTGGACCATGTCCCTGGGCGCGCAATACAGGTGGGAGCTGGAGAACGGCTGGAACGTCACCCTGCGGGGCGACTACTACCGCCAGACCGAGAGCTTCATGCGCTACAACAACGCGTCCTTCGACCGCATCCAGGCCTGGGACAACCTCAACGCCAGTCTGATCGTCGCCAATCCTGACATCGACCTGACGTTCCAGATGTTCGTGAAGAACGCCATGGACGAGGACACCATCGTCGGCTTCGACATCGCCGACGAGAATCTCGGTTCCACCCGCAGCCTCTTCCTGCTCGATCCCCGCATCTACGGGATCTCGATCACCAAGGGGTTCTAGGGCGGCGGCAGGCGGGTCCCGTCCCCCGGGGCCCGCCTGCTGACTTTGGGGGGGCGGTCGGCTAAGGCCACGCCATGCGCATCGCCCTCACCACCCTCGTGGTCGCCGACTACGACGACGCCCTCGACTTCTACGTCCACGGCCTGGGTTTCGTCCTCACCGAGGACGCGGATCTGGGCGGCGGCAAGCGCTGGGTCGTGGTGACGCCCCCCGGCGGTGGGGCGGGCCTGGTGCTCGCCCAGGCCTTGGGCGCCGCCCAGGTCGCCAGCGTCGGCCACCAGACCGGCGGCCGGGTCATGGGCTTCCTCCACACCGATGACTTCGCCCGCGACCACGGACGCATGACCGCCGTCGGCGTCACCTTCCTCGAAGCGCCCCGCGCCGAGCCCTACGGAATGGTGGCGGTCTTCCAGGACCTCTACGGCAACCGCTGGGACTTGATCGAACCGAAGGGGTAAAGCCGCGGCTTGACCGCCTCTTTTCCCGCGCCTAGCCTCATCTCGTCGTCAACACGCCTCGAAAGGAGGGTTTCGCCATGACTGTGCTCATCCAGAACCTCCTTCATCGCGCCGCCGACCGGGTATCCTGATACCTTAGACTCTCCGTCGGCCGGGCGCTCAGACGCACTTCCGATCGACGGATCATCCCATTGCTCAAGTCCTATGGTTGGAGCGACAGGCTCCAGGCCCAATTCCAAACCCATGCCGACCGTGGCCTCGTCCCCGGCCGGGTCACCGTGCAGCAGCGCGGTCTCTATCGCCTCGCCACCGAGGACGGCGACCTGTCCGCCGAGCTCTCGGGCAAGCTCGCCCATGAGGCGGGCGAAGGCGGCTATCCCGTGGCCGGGGACTGGGTGGCCTGCGCCGCCCGCCCCAGCGAGGGCGCGGCCACCATCCACGTGGTCCTGCCTCGCGCCAGCGTCTTCGTGCGCAAGGCCTCTGGCCCCAATGTCGCGCCCCAGACCGTGGCCGCCAATGTCGATATCGCCCTGCTGACCGCTTCTCTCAACGCCGACCTCAGTCTGCGGCGCCTGGAGCGCTACCTCGCCGTGGCCTGGGAGAGCGGCGCCCAGCCGGTGATCGTCCTCACCAAGGCCGACGCCTGCGAGGAGGTGGAGGCCTTGGTCGCGCAGGTGGAGGCCATCGCCATCGGCTGCCCGGTCCACGCCGTCTCGGCGGTGACAGGCCAGGGGCTGGAGGCGCTCGCCGCCCTGCTGGGACCCGGCCAGACCGCTGTCCTGCTGGGCTCATCGGGGGTCGGCAAGTCCACCCTGGTCAATGCGTTGGCCGGCCAGGCCCTGATGGCCACCCAAGGCATCATCGAGGAGGGCGCGCGGGGCCGCCACACCACCACCCACCGCGAGCTGATCCTGCTGCCCTCGGGCGGGCTGGTGCTGGACACGCCGGGCATGCGTGAGCTGGGCCTGTGGGACAACGAGGCCGGCGTGGCGGCGACCTTCAGCGACATCGAGGCCCTGGCCGCCGACTGCCGTTTCGGCGACTGCGCCCACCGCACCGAGCCCGGCTGCGCGGTTCGCGCCGCCCTGGAGGACGGAACCCTCGATCCCGGCCGCTGGAAGAGCTTTGGAAAACTCCAGCGAGAACTCGCCCATCTGGACCTGAAGGACGACCTGCTGGCCCGCGCCGAGGTTCGCAAGGTCTGGATCGGCCGCCACAAGGCCGCCCGTGCGCACATGAAGCACAAGCGCGGGGGTATGGAGTGAGCCGCCCTAGCTCTTCACCAGCCCGTGCCCGCCCACCACCACGGTCTCCGTCCCCGCATCCATCCCGGCGATCAGCGGCCGGCCCTTGGCGATGGCGGCCTGGACGGAGGGGAGGGAGAGCGAGGCCTTGTGACTGGCGGCCGTCTCCCAGACCTCGGTGATCCAGATCGCGTCGGCGTCCTTGGGGTCCTGGGCCACGATGTAGCTCAGGCAGCCAGGCATGCCCGAGACGCCCTCCAGCAGGATGGCGATCAGGGAGTCCCTCTGGCCGGGCTTGGCGGTCATCTTGCCGATCAGTCCGTACATGGCCGGGCTCCCCTGGGCGTGGGCGGCGCCGACCGCGCCCACGGCGGCCAGCGCCCCGCCCAGCATTGTTCTGCGTTCGATAGGCATGGGGTCAGGATACAAGGATGGCGCGGGAAAACAGCAGGCGATGCTGGACCGACGCGAGAACCGGCAAGGGGCTGACTATTCGTCGCAAGCTGCTGATTTCATGGACCGGCGGCTGTCGTCCTGGGTAATCTGTCTTCCGAGTGGCGGATGGGGGACGCCGCTCGCGTTTTTACTTGCGGTCATAGTCACCGCGCGGGGCCGCCGGCTGGATGAGCGACGACAACACAGATGCCCGCGCCGCCTCCGAGATGCGGCACCGGATGGCCAACACCTTCCAGCTGATGTCGGCGCTCGGCCGCATGCGCAGCCAGCGGTCCGGCGAACCCGAAGCCCGCCGCCAGCTGCTGTGGATGGCTGACGCCATCGGCTCCCTGGGGGCCCTTGAGCGCCACCGCACCCCTGAAGGGGTCGATTTCACGTCCTATCTCGTAGAGATGGCGCCCGTCTGGCGCCGCCGTCATGCCGGGCGCCAGACCGAGGTGCGGGTCTCCGCGATTCCCGTCTTCGCACCGGACACCGCGGCCTCGACCCTGGCCCTCATCGCTCAGGAGCTTGTGGGCAACGCCCTGGCCCACGGCTACCTGGGCGACCGACCCGGCATGGTGGAGATCAGCCTGACCCAGGCCGCCGACGGCCGCCACGAGCTCACCGTCACCGACGACGGGCAGGGCTTCGATCCCGAACGAGCGCGCGAGCGGTTCGGCCTCTGGTTCGTCCGCAGCCTCGCGGCCCAGGTGCGCGGCGAGTTCGTGCTCACGCCCGCCCCCAGCTGCACCGCCAGGCTGACCTTCAGTCTCTAGATTTCCTCTCCCCTCAAGCAGGGCGGGACCAGCGGCTGGAAATCTCAGCCCGGCAGCAGTGGCCCATAGGTGCGCTTGACGACGCCGTAGCATTCGCAGGTCATGGCCTCGACGCCGTTGCGATCGATGATATCCACGATCCAGTCGTGTCCTAATGGAAGTCCAGGCTGGTGCTGCCGCCGACATCGGGCGTCGTGTGGGTGGCGTTGGCCTTGGCGATCTCCCAGACGAATCTGATCGGGCCGCCCTGGCTGATCCAGACCTGGGCGTCGTCGCAGTCCAGGCGCAGCATGGTCAGCTTGGGGTCGGCCTTGCCCTCCGGATACCAGGCGGCCACCACGGCGTTCCAGTACTTGTCGATGCGGACGGGGTCGCGTTGCAGGGTCAGTCGTCCACCGATGCAGGCCTGGAAGTCTCTCTGCTGGTGCACGAACATCGCGCTCCTGCCCTCGCCGACCTCGCGCGCCAGGCCGGTGTCTGTGCGGGTGAAGAACCAGATCTGGTTGGTCTTGGGCTCCACGAAGGCGGTCATCGGCTGGGTGTGATGCGCGGCGGCTCCGGTGACCCCCAGCATGCCGGTGTTGTGCTTCTCGATCTCATCCCACAGCCGGCGTTCGACGTCGGCGCGGCTGCTCAGGTCGGTGCTCATGAGAGGGCTCCTGGATTGGGGTTTCGGTCGCCGATTCAACCCTGGAGCGGGGCGGTTGTTCCGGCTCTCCCCTATCTGCCCAGGGCGAACCGCCCTTTCTCGATCCCCTCGCGCAGGGCCGCGGCGAGGTCGGCGGGCGCCAGGCCGCCGGTGTCCACGGCGTGGGCGGCGTCCTCGGCGGTAAACTGGCCGTAGAGCGTCAGATAGGGGCCATAGTCGGGGATGGGATCGGCGGTGCGAACTCTGGCCCGCTCCGCCGCGATCGGCTGGTCGGGGATCAGCACGATGAAGTCCAGCGCCACGCCCGCCTCCCGAGCGCCGTCGATGAACACTTGGCGGACCCAGTCGGTGATGATCCCGTCGGTGATCACCTCATAGCCGCCCTGGGCGTAGGTCACCGCGGTCGCCAGCATGGCGGCGGCCACCACCTGGTTCTGGCCGTGGGACGCCGGCGTCCAGGGCGCCAGCCAGCCCTTGCGGATGCTGCGATAGAAGCTGTCGGTCTCCAGGTGCACGGCCAGGGGCCCCGGCGCATTGGCGCAGAGCAGCGGCGCCACCGTGGTCTTGCCGGCCCCCGGTGGGCCGGTCAGCAGGATGATGCGGCCCGGCATGGGTCTCTCTCGCGGTGGACAGTGCGCCGGGGATGGTCTCTGATCTCGATAACGACGGTCAAGATCAGGCCGCAGGATCCATGGGAGGCCGACATGGCCGACGGCGCACGCATCGCTGCGGAGGCTCGCGACCGGGCCTATTCCACCCCTCTTGAGGACTTCCACGTCGGTGATCCGGAGCTGTTCCGCACCGACACCCACTGGCCGTGGTTTGAGCGCCTGCGGGCCGAGGACCCGGTCCACTACTGCAAGTCCAGCGATTTCGGCCCCTACTGGTCGGTGACCAAGTTCGACGACATCGTCGCCGTCGACGGCGACCACAACACCTTCTCGTCCTCCTCCGAGCGCGGCGGCATCGCGCTCGGCGACTCCTTTGAGTCCGCCGCCGGCGCCAGCTTCATCAGTCAGGACAGTCCCCGCCACGAGGCCCAGCGCCGGGTGGTCGCCCCGATGTTCACCTCCGGGGCCATGGCGGCCATGGAGCCGCTGATCCGCAGCCGGGCCGCCGCCATCCTCGACGAACTGCCGGTGGGCGAGACCTTTGATTTCGTGGACCGCGTCTCGGTGGAGCTCACCGCCCAGATGCTGGCCACCCTGATGGACTTCCCCTTCGAGGAGCGCCGGCTCCTGCCGCGCGCCTCGGACCTGCTGCTGGCCGCCCCGATTCTCGGCGGCGGTTCGCCGGCCGGGGAGCCGGCCCGCCAGGCCGAGCTGATGGCCACCTTCACCCGGCTGGTGGGGATTTTCGCCGAGCGCGCCGCCAACCCGCGCAATGACGACCTGATCTCCATGCTGGCCCATGACCCGGCCACCAATGGGGGCGGCGACCCCTACAAATACGTGGGCAACCTCGTCCTGCTGATCGTGGCCGGCAGCGACACCACCCGTCACTCCATCACCGGCGGCCTGCTGGCCCTCAATGAGAACCCCGAGCAGTACGCCAAGCTGCGGGAAGACTCCGGACTGATCGCCGGCATGGTGCCCGAGATCATCCGCTACCAAAGCCCCGTGGCCCACATGCGCCGCACAGCGGTGGCCGACGCCACCATCGGCGGCAAGACCATCAAGGCCGGCGAGAAGGTCATCATGTGGTACGTCTCGGGCAACCGCGACGCCTCGGCGATTGAGAACCCCGACGCCTTCATCATCGATCGCGAGCGCCCCCGCCAGCACGTCGCCTTCGGCTTCGGCGTCCACCGCTGCGTCGGCCAGCGCCTGGCCGAGATGCAACTGCGCGTGGTCTGGGAGGAGATGATGAAGCGCTTCCCGTTCATCGAGGTGGTTGGCGAGCCTCGCCGCCTGACCTCCAACTTCGTGAAGGGCTACGAATACTTGCCGGTGCGCATTCCGGGCTGAAGTCTAGGCCCCAACAATTCCAGATTTTCCAAATTGAGTTCCGAATGTGTTCCCAATTGACCGGTGCCTGACAAATAAATCCGAAATCTATGGAAACAATGCGTCGCCGATAGGTTGTGTAGCCTCCTAGAGGCTGCACGCCATGTCTAATTCGCTTCCGGCTTTTATCGATGATGCTGCGGTTCTATTCGTGGACGACAACGCGATTTGTGGTCTGGAGACCAGCGGCATCCTGCGAGATCTCGGATATCAGGTGCTTAGCCTGTTTGACGCGGCGGGCGCCTTCGCGGCCCTGGCGCGGCGTCAGCCGCTGATCGCCCTGGTGACAGACGTCGATCTTGGTCCGGGGTCAGACGGGTTCGACATCGCCCGCGCCGCGCGGCGCGTCTATCCCGCCCTGCCGGTGGTCTACATTTCCGGCACGGCCTCGGCGCGGCACGTCGCGGAGGGGGTGCCCGGCTCGGAATTCGTCGCCAAGCCGTGCAATCCCGCCGACGTCGCCGGCGCCCTGGCTCGGGCGCTTGGGCGTATCGAGGCCTGAAGCCCTATTCCTTGGGCGCCTTCTCGGCGGCTGCGGCGGCCTTCTTCTCGGCCTTGGCGGCGGCCTTCTGCGCGTCCTTGGCGGCCTTGGCCTTGTCGCGTTCCATCCGCTCGAAACTGTAGTTGGGTGTCCGCGCCATGGTGGGCCGCTCTCCTTCTAGTCAGCCGCTTATCTGGCGTATCGCACTGCGCGCCGCAAGCGTGACACACTGACAACCGCCCATCCCGGCGAAGGCCGGGACCCAGATTCATCAACGTTCTACGCCGCATGGACGCCGAATGCGATCTCGGACGCCCATCAGGCGCCTGTGGGTTTCACCTGGATCCCGGCCTTCGCCGGGACGAGCGGGGAGGGAATCAGAGCGTCACCTCACCCCGGAACATCGGCGCGCAGCCGCCGCCCACCGTCGCCCGCACCCCGTCGGGGGTCCGGCGCGCGGTCGCCTTCAGGATGCTGGGCCGCCCCATCTCCACCCCCTGGCTGATGGTGAAGGCGGCCTGGTCGACGCCGGAGAGCGACACCAGCAGGGCCGCCAGGGTCGCATTGGCGCTGCCCGTCGCCGGGTCCTCATAGGTCCCCGACAGCGGTGCGAACATGCGGGCCCGGATGTCCTGGCCGTCGCGGGCGTAGAGCAGCAGGGAGTAGCGCCCCGCCAGGTCGGGGCGCCCGCCCTCGGCCTTGCGGAACGCCGCCACGTCCGGCTCGGCGCGGCTCAGCGCCTGCCCCGTCACCTCGGCGAGGATGAAGGGCACGCCCACCGTGGCCAGCACCGGCGTGTGGGTGGCGGTCACCACGTCGCCGGGACCGATTCCGGCGCAGGCGGCCACCTCATCGATGGGGATATCGGCGCTGGTGGTCAGGGCCTGGGGCGCGGCGATCACCGCCCCGGTGGGCGCGCCGGCGCCGTCGCGGTCGATGTCCACCTTCACCAGGCCCGCGATCATCTCCAGGCTCAGGGCGCCCTCATGCCCCAGGGTGGCCAGCACATAGCCGGTGCCGATGCTGGGGTGCCCGGCGAAGGGCATCTCGCCGGTGCGGTGGAAGATCCGCACCCGGGCGGTGTTGGCGGGATCGCTGGGCGGCAGGACGAAGGTGGTCTCCGACAGGTTCATCTCGGCGGCCAGGGACTGCATCTGGGCGTCGGTCATGCCGCGGGCGTCGGTGAACACCGCCAGCGGGTTACCCCCGAACGGGCGGTCGGTGAAGACGTCGAGGGTGACGAAGGCGTAGGTCGGCATGGGCTCTATCCAGTGTCGCTTTGCCATGACGCCTTGCCATGAATTAGCCAGTTGGCAAAGTGCCAAAGATGTAATGACCGCAGGGTTTGCGGGCGGGACGCCCTCCAATCTCCCACGCGGCTCTCGCCGGCCTCAAGTATCGGTGGGATCTGCACGGCGCGTTGCGGGGGAGGGGGCTTCAGATTTTGCGCCTGGCCTGTGAACCCGCCGGGCCAAGCGGCGTTTGTAGAGCTTCAGCTGGAAGGGAACCCCCCATGAAGAAGTTCGCCATCGCCGCCGTCGCCCTGTTCGCCCTCACCGGCGTCGCCGCCTGCGAAAGCAAGGCCGACAAGGCCGCCGAAGTTCAAGCCGACGCCCTGGAAGCCCAGGCGGCGGCCACCTCCAACGAAGCCGCCGAGACCGCGCTGAACAGGCAGGCCGACGTCATTGAGCAACAGGCGGGCAACGCCGACGGCGGCGCCACCACCCAAAACACCCCCACCACCAAGTAGGCCGACCGCCCGCGACCGCGTTTCAGGCGCCCCGCTGTCTCTGGACGGCGGGGCGTTTTGCATCGGGCCCGCCCTGTTCCCCCGTCCCGCGGCCGCTGGTAACACTGGAGGTGACACTTCCAGGAAAACGCCCATGCCCAAGGTCTCCCGCCGCGCGGTCCTCGCCCTCTCGGCCGCCGCCCCCCTGACCCTGCCCGCCATCGCCCGCGCCGCCGGTCCCGCCGATGCGAAGTTCGAGGCCCTGGCCAAGGGCTGGGTCGACGCCAACCTGCGGCTCAATCCGGTCGGCGCCACTCAGGTCGGCGACCACCGCTTCGACGACCAGATCGACGACATGGGCCCCACCGGCCGCGCCGCCATCATCAAGCTGGCCACCGAGACCCTGGCCGCCCTCCAGGCCACGCCGCGCGCGGAGCTGAGCCGCGCCAACCAGGTGGACGCCGCCATCCTGGAGAACCAGGTCCGCAGCGACCTGTGGACCCTGCAGGCCCTGCAGCCCTACGCCTGGGACCCGCTCACCTGGAACGCCGTGGCCGGCGGCGCCCTCTACAACCTCACCGCCCGCGAGTTCGCCCCCCTCGACGTGCGCCTGCGCAGCGCCACCGCGCGGATGCAGAAGCTGCCGGCCCTGCTGGCCCAGGCGCGCCAGGAACTGGTCCCGGCCCGCGTGCCGAAGATCCACGCCGACACCGTGGTGGGCCAGAACAAGGGCCTGCATTCCCTGGTGGACGGCATCGTCGCCGACGGGGCCAAGCTGGCCCCCGCCGACCGCGCCCGGCTGGAAGCCGCCGCCAAGACCTGCAAGGCGGCCATCGACGAGCACCAGACCTGGCTTGAGACCGTGCTGGTCCCCGGCGCCAAGGGCGAGTTCCGCCTGGGCGCGGCGCTCTACGACGCCAAGCTGGCCTTCGCGCTCAACTCCCCGCTCAGCCGCGCGGAGATCAAGGCCCGGGCGCTCGCCGAGATGACCTCGCTGCGGGCGACCATGTACGACATCTCGGCCAGGTTCCTGGCCGGCAAGCCCGGCGCCCCGCCGACCCCGGCCCGCCCTACCGACGCCCAGCGCCAGGCCGCCATCGAGGCCGCCCTGGAATACGCCTACGCCCAGAAGCCCGCACGCGACAAACTGGTGGAGGCCGCCGAGGCCACCCTGGTGGAGGCCACCGCCTTCGTCCGAGCCAGGAACATCGTCACCGTGCCCAAGGACCCCGTGAAGATCGGCCTGGTGCCGGAGTTCCAGCGCGGGGTCGCCGTGGCCTATTGCGACGCCCCCGGCCCCCTCGATAAGGGCCAGCAGACCTACTACAAGATCTCCCCCATCCCCGACGACTGGACCGCCGCCCAGGCCGACAGTTTCCTGCGCGAATACAACAGTCTGGGTATTCAGGAGGTCACGGTCCACGAGGCCATGCCCGGCCACTACCTGCAGCTGGCCCACGCCAACGCCTATCCCTCGGTGCTGCGCGCGGTGCTCTCCTCAGGTCCCTTCGTGGAGGGCTGGGCCTGCTACGCCCAGGACGTCATGGCCGACGAGGGCTACCTGGACAGGGACCCGCTCTACCTGCTGGTCCACCTGAAGCTCCAGCTGCGGGTCTGCGCCAACGCCCTGCTGGACCAGGCCGTTCACGTCGACAATATCAGCCGCGACGAGGCCATGAAGCTGATGACCGTCCAGGCCTTCCAGCAGGAGCGCGAAGCCGCCGGCAAATGGGTCCGCGCCCAGCTCAGCCAGGCCCAGCTGCCCACCTATTTCGTCGGCTGGGAGGAGCACAAGGCGCTGCGGAAACAGGCGGAGGCCAAGTGGAGCAAGAGCTTCACCCTCAAGCGCTACCACGACGGCATCCTGTCCTTCGGCTCGCCCCCGGCCCGGTTCGCCGGCCAGCTGCTGTTTGATCTTCCGATCGCCTGAGGCCAAATCCGCTCATCCCGGCGAAGGCCGGACCCAGATTCACCTCCGACCTTCGATCAGGGTCCCTTGTTCGTGTGGTTCGTGAGGTTCGTGGTCAAGCTGATGGGCCTCGACCCCGGACAGCCTCAAGAATGGAACCACGAACCTCACGAACGACACGAACGGGGGATCAAGCCCAATGCTGGAGGATGAATCTGGGTCCGGCCTTCGCCGGGATGAGCGGTGGAGCAGGGCTTGCGTTCCCCCAGGGTAGCGGCGGCTCACTGCCCGCCACACCCCAGCACGAGGCGACCCCATGAAGGCCATCCAGACCGTCCACCCCACCGGCCTCGACACCCTGCGCTACGCCGACATCGCCGATGCCAAGCCCCCGGCCCCCGGCGAGATCACCGTCCGCCTGCGGGCCAGCTCGCTGAACTATCACGACTACATGGTGGTCCTGGGCGCCATCCCCACGCCGCAGGGCCGCATCCCCATGTCCGACGGCGCGGGCGAGGTGACGGCGGTGGGCGAGGGCGTGAAGGAATTCGCGGTGGGCGACCTGGTGGTCTCCACCTTCTTCCCCGCCTGGCTGGACGGGGTCGACGCGCCGGACGGCGGCTTCTCCGGCGTGCCCGGTGACGGCGCTGACGGCTATGCCCGGGAGATGATCACCACGGCGGCCACCTCCTTCACCCACGCGCCGAAGGGCTGGAGCGCCGCGGAGGCCGCCACCATCACCTGCGCCGGGGTCACCGCCTGGCGCGGCCTGGTGGCCGACGGCGCCCTGAAGGGCGGCGAGACCGTGTTGGTCCAGGGCACCGGCGGCGTCTCCATCTACGGCCTGCAGATCGCCAAGGCCTTCGGCTGCACCGTCATCGCCACCTCCTCCTCCGACGCGAAGCTGGAGCGCCTCAAGGCGCTGGGGGCCGACCACCTGATCAACTACAAGTCCGAGCCGGCCTGGGGCGCGGCGGCGGCCAAGCTCACCGGCGGCCGCGGCGTCGACCACATCCTGGAGATCGGCGGCTCGGGCACCCTGCCGGAGTCCATCGCCGCCACCCGCAACGGCGGCCACATCGCCCTGATCGGCGTGCTGGCGGGCTATGCCGGCCCGGTCCCCACCGTCGCCATCATGGGGAAGCAGCTGAAGGTCCAGGGCCTGACGGTCGGCAGCCGCCGCCACCAGCTTGACCTCATCCGCGCCATCGACGTCGCCGGCTACCGCCCCGTCCTCGACAAACACTTCCCCCTGGAAAACCTCGCCGACGCCTTCCGCCACCAGGCGTCGGCCACCCACTTCGGCAAGATCGTCGTGGATATCTGAGCCGCGGGCGCACCAAAATCCTCCCCCAGGCCGCAGGCCGATGTGGGGGAGGTGGCGCGGACCGCAGGTCCGTGACGGAGGGGGATGGACGTAATCCACGCCTTCGACCCCGAACAAGGGTCAAAGTCCCCCTCAGCCGGCCCTTCGGGCCAACAGCTCCGCCAGGAGGGGAGCATCTCGCAAGTCGCCACGCCCCTCCGCCGGTTGTGCCACCCCCGGAAATACAGCCAGGGCGGAGTCGCCCGAAACGCCATGTTCTGCGTTTGTTCCATCTCCGGAACAGGCCGTCCCATGACCGAGTACATCCCGCCGCCCAAGGGCTGGCGCGTCTTCAACGGCCAGCTGATCCCCGACGCCACGCTCTGGGGCTATCTGCACCGCAAACAGATCGTCCGAGGCTCCTGCTACACCCGCGACTGCCGGCGGAACTACCATCTCGACTTCGAGCTGCTGCTGCGCAGCGGCTACGCCTATGTCCGCATGCCCGAAATCCAGCGCCTGCTTCGCTGCAACATGCCGGGCGGCTGCCGCATGACCTTTCAGGACGACAAGGGTGGCTCAGGCCTGCCGCTGTCGATCCTCGCCGCCAACCCCGAGGTGCGCATCGTCTTCCGCTGCGGGGGCTGCAAGTGGGAAAAGGCCATCACGCCTGGCCAGGCCATCGCGCAACTGGTGGCCGCCAAGACCGGGACCTCCAGCACCCTGCATACCGAGCTCGTCACCAAGACCAGCAAGCCCTGCCTGAAATGCGGCGCCTCCAAGTGGGACTGCGACGTCCGCTGGCCCACACCGCCGAACGACAAGACCTATGGCGAGCGGCGCCTGGAGGACCTGGCGCGGGAGCGGGTGGTGATTCCGAGGGCCAACGACGGCTGACCCTTCCTCCCCTGTGCAGCGGAGCGGAACGGGGGAGGAAAGGCGCTCTGCAATCATCCCGCGTCGCGCTCCGCCCCCTACAGCCCCAACGCCACCGCCGCGTTGCCGCCCATCCACTTGGCCCGCACGCTGTCCTTCAGCGGCAGCTCGTCGGTCTCCGCCACCAGCTGCGCCAGCGGGACCATCGAGGTCCCCCAGCCCGACCCGAAGATGATCTTGTCCTGCAGCCCCCGCGCTCCGTAGTAGACGAGGGCCTCGTAGCCGGCGCCGGGCGACAGCATGTACTTCACCCGGCGGCAGGCGAAGTCGATGAAGACGTTCTGGTGCCGTCCCGCGATCGCCACCATGTCGGGGATCCAGGGATAGCCGCCGAGGCCGGAGACGATCCTCAGGGTCGGGAAGGCGATGGCCAGTTCGTCGATATATTTGGGGTGGGCGTAGTCATAGGGCCGGTCCGACAGCAGGTGGACCCCGACGGTGATCCGCACCGGGATGTTCAGCTCCACGCACTTGGCCAGGAAGGGCCGGTAGACGGGATCATTGATGTAGCGCTGCTCGCGGTAGGAGCTGATCTCGAAGCCCCGCACGCCGCGCTCGCGCACGCCCTGCTCGAGGGCCGCCACGCCCGCCTCGCCCTCGTCGCCCCAGATGCGGAACCAGGGGATCAGGCGGTCCGGATATTCGGCGGCGAAGGCCGCGACGTCCTCATTGCTGGCGCGTCGGCCCGCATTGCCGATGCAGGCCATGGCCACGCCCGCCCCGTCCAGCATGGCGATGACCTGCGCATGGGTCATGGCCTTGGTCATGTCGACTTCGCAGAGCTTCAGGGCCAGCGCCGTCAGCCCGACCGTCGCCTTGGCCTCGTTGAATTCCTCCAGCGACATGCCGATCTGGGCGGCCCAGCCGGGCGCCATCTGCTGGGCGTAGCCTTCCTTGTCGAAGCCGCGCCCCGACTGGATCAGGCGCACCGTGTCCTCGACGGCCTCCTTGGTGGGGGTGTCGCACTCGAAGTCGATGATCTGCATCGGGGGCTCTCTTGAAAATGACGCGCCTAAGAATCCATCAGAGGTGACACGGCCAGGCGCCCCCGACAACATTGCCGCGCGCGCCTGTTTGCGTCATAGGGCGCGCGTGACCAGCACCCTTCGCACCCTGCCGGCCCTGGCGCGGGCGGGCCTTATCGAGGCCGAGCGCCTGCCCGCCCTGGAGCGGGTGGCGGCGCAGTATGCGGTGGCCGTGACCCCGGCCATGGCCGAGCTGATGGACGAGCCGGGCGTCGCCCGCCAGTTCCTGCCCGACCTGGCCGAGCTCGAGGTGCAGCCGGGCGAAGACGCCGACCCGGTGGGGGACCTCACCCACATGCCGGTCGAAGGCATCGTCCACCGCTATCCCGACCGGGTGCTGCTGAAGGTCACCCACACCTGCGCGGTCTATTGCCGGTTCTGCTTCCGCCGCGAGATGGTGGGGCCCACCGCCGAGGTCCCCGCCCTGGCGGGCAAGGCGCTGGACGCCGCCATCGCCTACATCGCAGGGCGTCCCGAAGTCTGGGAAGTGATCCTCACCGGCGGCGACCCCCTGGTGCTGTCGCCCCGGCGCCTCTCCGCGATCATGGGTCGGCTGGCGAAGATCGAGCACGTGAAGGTGCTGCGTATCCACACCCGCGTCCCGGCCGTCGATCCCGCCGCCGTCACCGATGAGCTGGTTGCCGCGCTGAACGCCCCGGGCAAGGCCGTCTATGTCGCCCTGCACGCCAACCACGCGTCGGAGCTGACCCCCGCTGCCCGCGCCGCCTGCGCGAAGTTCGTCGATGCGGGGATCCCGATGGTCGGCCAGACGGTGCTGCTGAAGGGGGTCAATGATGACCCGGCGGTGCTGGAGGCCCTGCTGCGGGCCATGGTGGAGAGCCGGATCAAGCCCTACTACCTGCACCACGGCGATCTCGCCCGCGGCACCAGCCACCTGCGCACCACGCTGGAGGCGGGGCAGGCGATCATGCGAGAATTGCGCGGCCGGCTGTCAGGCCTGGCCCAGCCGACCTATGTCCTGGATATCCCCGGCGGCCACGGCAAGGTCCCGGTGGGGCCGGACTATCTGGCCTCCGAGGGCGAGGTGGAGGACCCGAACGGCGGCTTCCACCCCTACCGGCCCTAGCCCTCGCGTTCCATGGCCCTCAGGGCGTGGATGAACATCGCCACTCCGATGGCGGCCAGCAGAGCGCCCAGGGCCGGCAGCAGCAGGCTGGCGGGCATGCCCAGGGTGAACAGCATCCGGGCCCAGTCGTCGTCGGTGCGGTAGGCCGCCATCAGGGCGAAGACCGTCAGGGCCGTCCCTAGAGCGACGGTGATGATGGCGGCGATGCGGTAGATCAGGTTACCCATGGCGGGTCTCCAGGTGCGATGGCCCCTGGAGACTGGCGGGACCACAAGAGCCCCGCCTTGACGCCGGTCAAATGGCTCTAGGCGTCGTTGTCGGTCGAAATCTCTTCCAGGGTCTTGCCCACCACCTTGGCGCCGTAGTCGGTGGCGATGTCGCCCAGCGACAGGATGCCCACCAGCTTGCCGGCGTCATTGGCCACGATCAGGCGGCGGATCTGGTGGTTGGCCATTTGCGCGGCGGCGTCGGCCAGGTTGTCGTCTTCCTTGCAGGTCTGCACGTCGCCGCTCATCACGTCGCTGGCGGGCGTCGAAAGCGCGCCGCCCTTGGCCACCACCTGCAGGACGATGTCGCGGTCGGTGATCAGGCCGACGACCTTGTCGTCCTCGACGATCGGTACGGCGCCGGTCTCGATGCTGGCCATGATGCCCGCCACCTTCTGGACGCTGTCGGCCGGGCCCGCGGTCGCAACCTGGGCGGTCATGGCTTCACTGACTTTCATGGGGGTCGTCCTCTATGTGTTGAACTCGTCACCCAAACCCCCCACCGCCGCCGCTGTTCCTTGGACCCCCGGCCATCTCGGCCTCAAAGCGGAGACGTCGCCCCCTTGGCGCGAACAAATAGGGAGCAATAGGCTGAAGCTCAACCTTAGGGAGCAATCCGGTGGGTTGGGAGCCGACCAGGCGGAGGAGGGCGGCGACGAGGCCGATGTCGACCTAGTCTTCGACGTGCCCCAGGCGATGTCGGGCGCGATCTGCGGCTGGCGTCCCGACATGGACAACGAGGACTGGGGCGAGATCGCATTCACCCGCCTGCGCCGCATCGGCGAGCCCGATCCGCCGGCCAAGCGCTCCTGGCTGGCGAAGCTGTTCGGAGGCTAGTCCCTCGGCCGGGTCATGTTCTCGATGAACTGGCCGAGCGTCGGGGGCTCGGCGACCGGGGTGACCCACAGGGGCCCCTGGGCCAGGGCCACGCCCTCGTCGAAGATGCGCTTCATGTTGGCGGTGTCGAAGGACAGCATGTTGCCATTCTCCGCCACGTCGGGGATCGAGGTGAAGGAGAGCGGCAGGCCCATCCCGGCGCAGAAGGTCGCCGCGTTGGACAGCGCGTTGCGATAGGAGAACCGCAGCATGGTGTCGAAGCTGCGCACCAGGATGGAGGCCAGGTTCGGGCTGGTGGTGCGCGGCGCCTGCTCCAGCACCGTATTGACCACCACATAGATGCGGCCGCCCTTCAGCCTGCGCCCCAGCTGTTTCCAGCGCAGCATGGCCTCGGGCATGATGAACAGCGGCGCCGAGACCCCACCATCCACGTGCATCTCCTCGTACGACACCCCGTCAGCCTCGCAGGGGAAGCTGCGGGGCGGGAACAGGCCGGGCAGGCTGGCCGAGGCCACCAGGATGTCGCGGAACAGCACCAGCGCCGCCTCGCCGCCGCGCGAGGCGATCTCGCCCATGTCCCAGATGGCGGTCTGCTGGCTGTCCAGGTCGGTGGTGGCCACCAGCAGGCGCCGCCCCTTCAGGTGCTCCACCGCCACGGCGTCGACCACGGCCTGGTCGATGAAGGAGTCCACCAGCTCCTCCAGATTGGCCGCCTGGAAGATTCCCGACCCGAAGGCGGGCGCCAGACGGCGCAGGGACAGCAGGTTCTTGGCGTGGCCGCCGGTATAGGCGTCGGTCAGCCGCGCGTCCCAGGTGGGCCCCAGGAAGGCGAAGGGGGCCATCAGGGCGCCTGTGCTCACCCCCGTGACGATGGCGAAGTCGGGCCGCTTGCCGGCCCGGGTCATCCCCACCAGCACGCCGGCCCCAAAGGCCCCGCCGGCCGCCCCGCCGGAGATGGCCAGGATGTTGAACTCCTTGCGCCCCACCGCCGAGCGCGGCAGCGACAGCCGGTCGGCCGCCGCGTTCAGGCTGTCCTCGGCCTGTTCGACGCTGAACCGCACGCCCTCGAAGCCGGGCATGCTGGCGCGCACCCCGGCGGCGGGGGCCGGCAGGCGGGTGCGGAACAGGCCGTTCCGCCTTGTGATGTGTCGGTCGGGCATGGGCCCATCCTGACCCATCGCGGGGCCAGGCTCAACGGATGGCGTCAGGCGGCGCGGGCGGCCCGCACATCGATGGGGTCCACCGCCGGCAGGCTCTGGAAGCCCGGCCTGGCGAACAGATAGCCCTGGATGTAGCGCACCCCGATCTCGCGCAGGGCGTCCAGCTCGGCCCGGGTCTCGATGCCCTCGGCGATCACCTCGACCCCCAGCGCGGCGCACATCTTCATCACCCCGTCGATGATGATCCGCCGCGGCAGGCTGGCGTCCAGGCCGCGGATCAGCTCCATGTCCAGCTTGATGATGTCGGGCTGGAACCGGGCCAGCAGGTTCAGCCCCGCATGCCCGGCCCCGAAGTCGTCCAGGGCCACGCCAAAGCCCATCTTCTGGTAGCTGGCGACGATGTTGGAGACGTGGGTCGGATCGGTCATCTCCTCGTTCTCGGTGAACTCGAAGATCAGCCGGTCGGTGGGAAAGTCCAGAGCCGCGGCGGTGGCCAGGGTCAGCTGGATGCAGGCCTGGGGCGAATAGACCGCATTGGGCAGGAAGTTGATGGACAGCCGGGCGGGCCCGTCCAGCAGTCCGGCCCGCGCAGCCCCCTGGATCGCCTTGACCCGGCACTGCTGGTCGAAGGCGTAGCGGTTCTCCGGGGTCACCTTCTCCAGCACGCTGGCCGCCGATTCCCCCGCCGGACCGCGCACCAGGGCCTCATAGGCGAAGGGCTGACCCGTCTGCAGGTCCATGATCGGCTGGAAGGCCATGGCGATGTCGAAGCCGACGGCCTCGCCGTCGCGGCAACCGGCGCAGGGGGAGGGTCGGGACATTCTGGCAGGCTCCGGGGATCTTTCAGTCCCCTCCAGCCTACAGCCCCTCGGTTAAGGATCGGTCCTCAAGCGCCACCTTACAGCTTCGTCCGATAGACCTTCGGCGTCAGCCGCCCGATCCGGCCCTCCAGCCGGGCGATCTCCCGGTTGGCGGCCGCGAAGCCCCCCGCGCCCGCCCCGTCCACCACAAGGTCGATATCCACCTGCAGCATCTGCCTCTGGGTCGCCCGGGCGCGTTCGTACATGGCCCGGAACTCCGGCCGCTGCCGCAGCCAGAGATAGACCATCTTCGGGGTCGGCAGGCTTGCATCCCCGCGCATCTGGGCCAGGGTCCTGCCGTCCGCCACCGCCTGGCAGAAGGCCCAGGCCCGGCAGAGCGTGTAGCGGCTCTTCTGACCGCCCTTGTGCAGCCCCTTGCCGAACCGGATCGCATAGTCGCGCCGCTGGGCGTCCACATCGGCCCGCGACCACAGATGGTTCTCCGCCAGCACCCGGCGCACC
Source organism: Phenylobacterium ferrooxidans (assembly GCF_042714595.1). Taxonomy (NCBI): domain Bacteria; kingdom Pseudomonadati; phylum Pseudomonadota; class Alphaproteobacteria; order Caulobacterales; family Caulobacteraceae; genus Phenylobacterium; species Phenylobacterium ferrooxidans. The sequence continues at coordinate 35,419 of NZ_JAOTJD010000034.1, forward strand.
TGCGCGTACTCGGCGGCGAAGTCCTCATGCACCCGCAGCCACTGGTACAGGGTCGCGCGAGACGGCATCTCCGGATCGGCGACGATGGAGGTGATGGTCTCCCCCACCTCCACCCGCGCCAGTATCACGCGGCCGATGGCCGCCCGGTAGGCCGAGGGCTTCCACCCGCCGGTGTGGTCGAAGTCCGGCACGATGCGGTCCCGCGGATGCCGCCACGGGTTCGTCGGACCCCAGTTCTCGTCGTACCTCGACACCGGTGGAACTTGCCACGGGACCGGCGAAAAGTCGAACAAAAGACGAACAAATGCCGCCTCAACCGCAGTTCTTCGCGTGCCACTCGACGAGGTTGGCCAGGATTCCGTCCCGGGTTTCCTGATAGTCGGGCTCGGGGCGGGGGCCGGGCGGCCCGTTCCACAGGGCGATCGCCCTGGCGTAGCGCGTGCAGGACACGGCCTTGTCGTCCTGGCTGTTGGCGTAGCAGCGCTCCACCAGGGCCGCCAGATAGCCGCTCCGGGCGCCGTAGAGGTCCTCGACGCCCTTGCACAGGGCCAGGGCGGCGGCGGGATCGTGCTGCATGCGCCCGGCCACGAAGGCCCGGCCGGTGGCCTCCATCACGGCGGCTTCCTCGGGCCAGGACGATCCGGCCCAGGCCGGCGTCGCCGCCAGTAGGGCCAGGGCGAGGACAGGGGACAGGCGCATGGCGACCTCCGAGGCGGACCGCAGCCTAACACGGGCCGGCGAAGCTGGCCCTACCCCGATGGCCATCGGCCGGCGCCACCGGCCCGGCCCCTCAGCGGCAGTAGGCGCCCTTGAGTCCGGCCCAGATCGCGTCGCCATAGGACATGCGGTCATACTCCGGATGCAGCTTCAGCCAGGCGACGACGGCCACCACCCGCTGGGTGAGCCGCCGCTCCAGTTCGGCGCTGTCGCGGGCCTGCAGCAGGCCGTCGATCCCGCCGTCGCAGGTGGCGTTGGGATTGTCGCGGTCGTTAACCACCTGCTCCACATGCAGCACCGCCCCGGTGCAGTCCTCGTTGGACGGGGTCGCCGCGCAGCCGGCGACGAAGTCCGCCCCGGTGGGGAAGGTCTCCACGGCCTGGGCGCCGGGTCCCGACCCAGCTAGGGCCGCGCCGAGCGCCAGGGAAAGCAGGGTTGTTCTACGCATGGCGGCGCCTCCTAGCGGACCCTCGAACAGACGAAATCCAGCAGGTCCTGGCCCATGGTTCCGGGAACCACCGCCTTGCCGTGGGACCGCCAGTCCGGGGTGTATTTGAGATCATAGGACGAGTAGGCGAGCCGGCGGACGCAATCGACGGCGGCCTGCCGGGGCGTGGGATCGTCGCCGTACTTTTCCTTCTCCAGATAGTAGATCAACCCGTCGCCGCCGCGCTGAAAGCTGTCGACATCGACATAGGTCACGTGCCGGGTGTCGACCCAGGTCTCCGCCTGGGCGCCGCCCGCCAGGGCCATCAACACCAACAGCAACCCCCGTCGCATCGCCGATCCTCCGCCGAACGCCGTTCGACGATAGCATGCCTGGCGCGGATCAGGAATCGCGCCTGGGGGTTCGTGGTTCGACGTCTTGCTGTGGTGTCGCGGGGCGGCCGATCAGATTGTCCACGAACCCCACGAACGAAGGCGCCGGCGAGCCACCCCGCTACGCCGACCCAGTCTCGAGCGCCCGCGCCACCGCCACAGGCCGCCCGCCTTTCAGCCGTCATCCTCGGGCCTGTCCCGCGAATATCCCGGGATGGACAGCCGCCCGCGGGGCTTGCAAGCTTCACCCTCAGGTTGGGGAACCCGTATGACTGCACGCTATCCAACGCGCCGAGGGTTTGTTCTCGCCGGTGTCCTGGCGCTCGCCGCCTGCGACAGCCTGAAGATCGATGCAAAGGCCGAGGCGGTCGCCAAGGCGGCCTATGTCAGTCTGGTCCAGGAAGACGACGCCGCCCTCATCGGCATGTTCGAGCCCGCTCAGCGGAACCCCCGCGCCGGCGCGATCCTGCCCCAGATGCGCGCCCTGGTCCCGCCCCGCGCGGCCGGCGCCCCCCTCGTCCCGGTCCCGGTCCTCACCAACTGGAAGACCTTCGTCGGCACCGGCGGAACCACCCTGACCCTGCAACACACCTACGACTACGGCGACGCCGACATCGTGGTGACCTCGGTCCTGGTGCCGGCCCAGCCCAAGGGCGACTGGTGGCTGCGCAGCTTCAACATCAACCTCACCCAGAGCCCCCCGGACACGGTCGCGCCGCAGGCGGACAATCCGAAGACGCCGGCGTGAGGCGCGTCATCCTCTGACCCGGCGCGCTGGCCCCACCTCTCAGCCGTCATCCTCGGGCTTGTCCCGGCCTCCCAAACCGCTCACCCCGGCGCAGGCCGGGGCCCAGATTCATCCCAAGGCCGTGGAGGTGGCCCCCCGTTCGTGTGGTTCGTGGGGTTCGTGGTCAATCTCATCCGCCTCGCCGCGTCACCGCCGCAGGACTTGGAACCACGAACCCCACGGACAAGGGCTCAGGTGGTGGTCGCCGCCCGCGCCGCCCCCTCGACCCGGGCCCGATCCATCAGCCGCACGGTGGAGGACGCCTTGGCCAGCACGGCGCCCGCGCCGTCGGTCAGCCGCCCCTCCAGGAAACAGACCGAGCGCCCCTGCCGCTCCACCCAACCCTCGGCGATCACCAGGCCGGGCCGCGCGGGTGCGAAGAAGCTGACCTTCAGCTCCAGGGACATCGGCGTCACGTCGCCGCCCGCGCTCATCGCCGCGTGCGCCATGGCCGCGTCGATCCAGCCACTGACAAAGCCCCCCTGCACGACCCCGCCCGAGTGGCACATATGCGGCCCCGCCAGATACTCGATCACCGCGCGCCCGTCGGCGTTCGACACCACGCGCTGTTGGCCGAGGGTTTCGTTGAGGGAGGGGATGGTCGTCATGGGTTGCGCTCCAGGCAGGGGACGCCACCCTAGCGGATTCGGTCTTCGACCCCAGGCCCTCCCCACCGCTCACCCCGGCGCAGGCCGGGGCCCAGATCATCCCGAATTACGGTGACACTGTGTGAAATTGCGAAGTCCCGTAGGAACGATTCTATCCCAGGATCTGCACCATCGCCCGCCGCAATGAAGTCTGGTCCACGGCCCCGAGCACACCCAGTCGGCGGATCACCAGACCTCGCTCCAGCGTCGCGATCACGGGCTTGATCGCCGAGGGTTTCAAGAGCCCCGCAGGTTCCCAAGCCCCCAGCCAAACCTCACCCAAACTCTCCGTGGCGCGGAACTGGCTCGTCACGGCCATGACTACCACATCGGGCCGCGCCAGATTGTAGGCGCGGTTGCTCACCACGACGGCAGGCCGCCGTTTCGAGGCCGCTTGGTTGGTGAAAGGAAACGGAACCAGGATCACGTCGCCGAAGGCGAGCGTGCCGACCTCCGTCTCAGAGGGCATCGTACGCGGCGTCTTCGGGATTGTCCCAGACCGCAGCGAAGGCCGGTTCGCTCGCTGCGGCCCCGGCCCGTGTCAACGCCAAGCCCTGTTCCCGCTGGCTGAGGAAGTCGACGAAGTCCTCGACCTCCGCGACGCGCTCGGCGGGCAGGGCGGTGATCTTCTCGATGAGGCTCTTGGCCTGGACGTCGTCGGCCACGGCGGATGCTCCAAGACGTGTCCCACCAGCAATATCATATCCGGCGCCCCAAAGAAAAACCCCGCCGGCTCACACCGACGGGGCTTCTCAATCTCGAACTCTGAGCTAAACCCGCCGCCCGGCTAGCCGGGCGGCGAAGCTGTTTAGTAGCCCTGGATCTTGGCGTAGCGGTCGCGGTGGAACGCCTGGTTGCCGAAGGCGGCTTCGGCGGCGCGGGCGCGCTTGAGGTAGAAGCCGGCGTCGTGGGCGTCGGTCATGCCGATGCCGCCGTGCATCTGGACCATCTCGTTGGAAACGAGGTGGAAGGTGTCGCCCATCTTGGCCTTCGCGAGGCTGACCAGCTCCGGCACGTCCGGCGTGCCGGCGTCGATCGCCTGGAGGGCGGCTTCGACGGCCGAGCGGGCCAGTTCCAGATCGGTGAACATCTTGGCCGCGCGGTGCTGCAGGGCCTGGAAGGAACCGATGACCTGGCCGAACTGAACGCGGACCTTGAGGTAGTCCAGGGTCACTTCGAAGGCCTGGACGGCGGCACCCAGCATCTCGGCCGACAGAGCGGCGCGAACGCGGTCGAGGACCTGTTCGACGACGGCGGCGCCACCGGTCAGGGGCTCGGCGGCCGCGCCCTTGAACTCGATGTTGGCCGCGCCGCGGCTGTCGGCCAGGGCCAGACGGGTGCGGCTGACGCCGGCGTCATCGCCACGGACCAGGTAGAAGCCCACGCCGTCCGGGCCCTTGGCCGAGACGATCAGCACGTCGGCCTTGAAGCCTTCCAGGACGAAGGTCTTCTTGCCGGTGATCTTGCCGCCCTCGAACTTGGTTTCCACCTTGTCGGGGTTGTGGTGGGCGCCTTCGTCGACGGCGAGCGCGCCGACGGCGGTGCCTTCGGCGATCTTCGGCAGCCACTCGGACTTCTGGGCGTCAGAGCCGCCCAGCACCAGGGCCGAGGCCGCGCCGACGGCGGAGACCAGCAGCGGGGAGGCGGTGAGCGTGCGGCCCAGCTCTTCCAGGATCAGGCCGATCGACAGGTAGCCGAAGTCGGACCCGCCGTATTCCTCGGGGATGATAACCCCGGCCCAGCCCATCTCGGCCATTTCGTTCCAGGCGGCGGCGTCATAGCCGACGTCCACACCGCTATCGCGCATCTTGCGGAAGGCGGTGACCGGGCTCTTTTCCTGGGTCCAGCTCTTCGCGGCGTCGCGGAGCATGCTCTGTTCTTCGTTCAGAACGGCCATTTTCGTTGTTTCCCTAGCTCAATTCTCAAATGTGATTTGGTTCAATAACCACCACGTCATCCCGGACGGCCGCAGGCCGATCCGGGACCCAGGGGGGATTGCTCCGTCCCCTGGGTCCCGGCTCTCCGCTACGCTACGGCCGGGATGACGTGGTGAGGAGTCTCATCAGTTATTTTGCGTCAGGTCCGGCAGGCCCAGGATGCGCTTGGAGATGATGTTGTTCTGCACCTCCTGCGAACCGCCATAGATGGTGGTGGCCTTGCCGCCGAGCCAGCCGCGAACGGCGCCCAGTTCCTCGGCGGAGAAGTCGTCGCCTTCCCAGCCCAGGCCCTGGTGACCCATGATCTCCAGGGTCAGTTCGGCGCGGTCCTGCATCCAGCGGGTGCCGGCGTTCTTCATGATGGAGGTCGCGGCCGAGGGGCCGGAGTTCGACCGGGATTCCATCATCGAGCGCACGGCGGTCTGCTGGAAGGCGCGACCGTCCATCTCGTTCATGATCAGGCGGGTGCGCAGGTCGCTGTCGGACAGACGGCCGTCTTCGTCGGCGCCCACATAGTCCTTGGCCATCTGCACGATGCCGCGGCCGCCCATGCCGAAGCCGCCGCCACCGGCGCCGCTGAGGCCGGAGCGCTCATGCTGCAGCAGCCGCTTGGCGATGGTCCAGCCGCCGTTCAGCGGACCCACCAGGTTCTTCTTGTCGGCGATCGCGTCGGTGAAGAAGGTTTCGCAGAAAGGAGAGTTGCCGGCGATCAGAGGAATCGGACGGACTTCGACGCCCGGCTGATGCATCGTGAACAGCACGAAGGAGATGCCTTCATGCTTCTTCGAAGTATCCGTGCGGACCAGGCAGAAGCACCAGTCGGCGTATTGCGCGCCGCTCGTCCAGATCTTCTGGCCGTTGATGACGAAGTGGTCGCCCTTGTCTTCAGCCTTGCACTGAAGACTTGCCAGGTCGGAGCCGGCGCCCGGCTCGGAGAAGCCCTGGCACCACTGCAGTTCCCCCTTCACGATCGGCGGGATGTGTTCCTGCTTCTGCTCTTCCGTGCCGTATTCCAACAGGGTCGGGCCGAACATCATCACGCCCATGCCGCCGATGGGGTTATAGGCCCCGGCGCGGCCCAGCTCCTGCTGGATCACGCGGGCCTCGGCCGCCGACAGGCCGCCGCCGCCATAGGCCGCGGGCCAGGTGGGAACGCCCCAACCCTTTTCGCCCATGGCCTTGCGCCAGGCTTCCTGCTCGGGGGAGGGCGTCGAACGCTCTTCCCGCATCATCGGGTTCGGACGGCCCTTGAGGGAGGCGGGGAAATTCGCCGCGATCCACTCCTTGGCCTCTGTGCGCAGGGCGTCCAGGTCGCCGCCGCCAAAGTCTGCCATTTTAGAAAGTCTCCTTGAAAATTCAGGTCACTCGAAAACTGGGGGCCTTCTCCCCGTGGGGGGAGAAGGATGTCGGGCGTACGGCCCGACGGAGGAGGGGGACGCCCTAGTGCTGCTGGATGTGGTCCGGCAGCCCGAGGATCCGCTTGGAGATGATGTTGTTCTGCACCTCGTTGGAACCTCCATAGATCGAACCCGCCTTGCCGGAAAGCCAGCCGCGCACGGCGGTCAGCTCCTCAGCGGTGAAATCGCCGCCTTCCCAGCCCAGGCCCTGGTGACCCATGAATTCCAGGGTCAGCTCGGCCCGGTCCTGGGCGACCTTCATGTTGGCGTTCTTCATGATCGAGGTGGCGGCCGACGGACCCGAATTGCTGCGGGATTCCAGGGCCGCGCGGCGCACGGTCAGTTGCAGGGCGCGCTGGTCGATCTCGTTCTGGATGATGCGGGTGCGCAGGTCGCTGTCGGCCAGTCGGCCCTTGGCGTCCTCGCCCACATACTTCTTGGCCACCACGCCCAGGATGTCGGCCTTGGAGCGGTTTCCGCCCTCGCCCTGACGGCCGCCCATGCCCGAACGCTCGTGCTGCAGCAGGCGCTTGGCCACGGTCCAGCCGCCGTTCAGCGGGCCGATCAGGTTTTCCTTGGGCACCTTCACGTCGGTGAAGAAGGTCTCGCAGAACGGCGAGGAGCCGGCGATCAGGCGGATCGGGCGAACCTCGACGCCCGGCTGGTGCATCTCGAAGACCACGAAGGAAATGCCCTCGTGCTTCTTGCTGCTATCGGTGCGGACCAGGCAGAAGATCATGTCGGCGTATTGGCCGCCGCTCGTCCAGATCTTGGACCCATTCACCAAGAAGTGGTCGCCCTTGTCTTCAGCTTTCGTCTGCAGGGAGGCCAGATCAGACCCGGCGCCCGGCTCGCTGAAACCTTGGCACCAACGCACCTTACCGGTGACGATGTCGGGGATATACTTCTGCTTTTGTTCTTCAGTGCCGTATTCCAGCAGGGTAGGACCGAACATTCCCACGCCCATGCCGCCGATCGGGTTCACGGCGCCGATCTTGGCCATCTCCGAGGCCAGCACGCGGGCCTCGCCGGCCGATAGGCCGCCACCGCCATAGGCCTTGGGCCAGGTGGGAACGCCCCAACCCTTGGCGCCCATGCGCTCTTTCCAGGTGGCGTAGTCGCCGGTGGGGGCCTCGGGGCTCATCGCGGCGGCCTGCAGGGCCTCCGGATCCTTGCCCAGGGACTTGGGGAAATTCGCCTCGAGCCACTCGCGCGCTTCGGCGCGGAAAGCGTCGAGATCAGCGCCTCCGAAATCAGCCATTTAAAATTCTCCCTGAATTCAAATTCTTAGCTATCAGTATAACACAAAATACGCCCAATCGGAGTCCCCGTTACTTGGGGTCCGGTAAAGCCAGCACGCGCTTGGACACCACGTTGAGATTGATCTCCGACGTGCCGCCCTCGATGGAGTTGCCCTTCGAGCGCAGCCAGGCGCGCACGGTGGCCAGTTCATTGCCCTCGAAACCGTCGCCTTCCCAGCCCAGGCCGCTGTGGCCCATCGCCTCGACCATCAGCTCGTTGCGGTCCTGTGCGATCTTGGCGCCGGCGTACTTCATGATCGAGGTGGCCGAGGAGGGGCCCTGGTTCGACTTGGCCTCGTCGGCCGCTCGCCGCACCGTCAGCTGGAAGGCGCGGGTCTCCATCAGGTGTTCGGTGATCCGGCGGCGCAGGTCGGTGTCGGCCAGCCGGCCGGTGTCGTCGACGCCCATATAGTGCTTGGCCGCCTCGCTGACGGTCATGGTCGCCTGGGCCGCGCCCAGGTTACCGCCGCCCAGGCCCGCCGAGATGTTGTCGCGTTCGAACTGCAGCAGCCTTTTCGCCACCGTCCAGCCGCCGTTCAGCGGGCCAAACAGCTGGTCCTTGGGGACCTTCACGTCGGTGAAGAAGGTTTCGCAGAAGGGCGAGGTGCCGTTGATCAGCCGGATCGGCCGGACCTCGACGCCCGGCGCCGTCATGTCGATCAGCAGGAAGCTGATGCCCTCATGCTTCTTTGAGGTGTCGGTACGCACCAGGCAGAAGCATCGATCGGCCAGATTTGCGCCAGAAGTCCAAATTTTTGAACCATTTACCAGCCAGTGGTCGCCCTTGTCCTCGGCGCGGGTTTGAAGACTCGCAAGGTCCGAACCGCTGCCCGGCTCGGAATAGCCCTGGCACCAGCGGACCTCGCCCTTGATGATCCCGGGCAGGTGTTGCTGCTTCAGCTCCTCGGTGCCGTACTCCACCAGGGTTGGGCCGAACATCATCACCCCCATGCCGCCGATGGGGTTGCGGGCGCCGATGGCGGCCATCTCCTCGGCCAGCACCCGGGCCTCCGCGCGGCTCAGACCGCCGCCGCCGTACTGGGCCGGCCAGGTGGGGGTGCCCCAGCCCTTGGCGCCCATGGCTTGCCGCCAGGCCTTGGCGTCCTCGCTCTCGGTCCCGCCCATCTGGGCGGCCAGTTGGGCGGCCGGGTTCTTGCGCAGGGACTCAGGGAAGTTCGCCTCGAGCCAGGCCTTGGCCTCGCTGCGGAACGTGGTGGTGTCTTCGCCGCCGAAATCAGCCATGGGAAAATCGCCTTCTCGAAAAAATCAGTCGTTCAAGTCGAAGAGAGCGCCACCCTGAAATTGAGCGCCGCCCTGGATGTAAGCGCTTACTTCGGATCGGGAAGGCCCAGGACCCGCTTGGCCACCACGTTGATGTTCACCTCGGTCGTGCCGCCCTCGATGGAGTTGCCCTTCGAGCGGAGCCAGCCGTGGGTCGCCGTCAGCTCTCCGGTGGTGAAGGCGTCGCCCTCCCAGCCCAGGCCCTGGTGGCCCATGGACTCCACCATCAGCTCCGATCGCTCCTTGGCGAACTCGGCCGCCGCGTACTTGATGATCGAGGTCGCCGCGCTCGGCCCATTGCTGGCCCGCGCCTCGGCGGCCGTCCGCCCGATGGTCAGCCGCAGCGACCGGAAATCCATCTCGTTGCGGGTGATCCGCTGGCGCAGGTCCGTATCGGCCAGTCTACCGGTGTCATCGGTCCCATTGTAGCTCTTGGCCACCACCGGCAGGTCCGCGGCCGAACCGCCGGCCCCGCCGCCGCCGCCGAAACCGCCCGAGATGTTCTGCCGCTCATACTGCAACAACCGCTTGGCGATCTCCCACCCGCCGTTGACCTTGCCCACCAGCTGGTCCTTCGGGATCTTCACGTCGTTGAAGAAGGTCTCGCAGAATGGGCTCTCCCCCGAGATCAGCTGGATCGGCCGCGTCTCCACGCCCTCCGTCCGCATGTCGATCAGCACGAAGGAAATCCCCTCATGCTTCTTCGAAGTATCGGTACGCACCAGACAAAAACACCAATCGGCCTTGTCGGCGTAGCTGGTCCACACCTTTTGTCCATTAATCAGCCAGTGGTCGCCCTTGTCCTCGCAGCGGGTGGCGAGGCTGGCGAGGTCGGAGCCGGCGCCCGGTTCGGAATAGCCCTGGCACCAGCGGATCTCGCCGCGGACGATGGGGGGCAGGAAGGTCTTCTTCTGCGCCTCGGTGCCGTATTCCAGCAGGACGGGCCCCAGCATCCAGATACCGAAGGCCAGCACGCCGGGGCGATAGCGGCCGGCGGCCAGTTCCTGGTCCAGCACCCGGGCCTCGGCGGGCGAGAGGCCCGCGCCGCCATATTCCTTAGGCCAGGTGGGAGTCGTCCAGCCCTTGGCGCCCATGCGCTGGGTCCAGACGGCCTGGGGGTCGGTTCCGCCGGCAAAGGCGCGGCCGCCCCAGACGGCTTCAGGATCGGTCTTGGCCTTGGGGTCGCGCAGCTCAGCCGGATAGTTGGCCTCGAGCCAGGCGCGCACCTCGTTGCGGAACGCGTCGATGTCGCCGCCGCCGAAGTCGGCCATGGAATCCTCCCGAGGTCTCAAGCTGAAGCCGTCGCCACATTAGCGTCGGGCGCCTCAAGAGCAAGGAACGAAACGCTTGTTTGACGCGGCCCAAAGCTCAAAAAATCGGCTATCTAGGCGGCTGGGCCTTCGGCGACGCACGGACCGCATATGAGATTTTGGCGAGAACTGAAGCCGGCGGCCCTTGCGGTCGCCCCCGTCCTTGGCGCGGTCCTGACCCTGGCGGCCGGCGTCATGTTGGTGGCCTCGGGCGCCACGCCTTCGGTCCCCGACCGCTTCCTGCGCCTCTACGAGATGACACCGGTCTATCTGATCGAGGTCAGCCACTTCCTCTCGTCCATCCTGGGGCTGACCCTGGTCATGCTGGCCTTCGGATTGCGCTCCCGGCTCGACGCCGCCTGGGGCGCGACCATAGGGGCCCTGCTGCTGGCCGCCTCGCTCTCGCTGCTGAAGGGCTTTGTCTGGGAAGACACGGCGCTGCTGGTGACCTTGGCCTTCGCGCTGCTGCCGTTCCGCAAGGCCTTCCCGCGGACGGCGCGACTGTCGCGTATGGAGATCACGCCGGGCTGGCTGGCCTCGGCCTTCGCCGCCCTGGTGGGGGCGGGACTGCTGGGCCTCTGGTCCTTTGAGCATGCCGACTACGCCGACCAGCCCTTCTGGCGGATGATGGTGGACGCCGACGCCGCCCGATCGATCCGCGCCTGGGCCGGGGCCGCCCTGGCCCTCTTCGCCTTCGGCCTGTGGCGGATGCTGGCGACCGCGGCCACGCCGCCGGTGGTGGGAGAGGCCGACCGTGACTTCCAGCGCGTACGCCACATCCTGGCCAATGCGGAGGTGGCCGAGCCCGGCTCCAACGTCGCCCTGCTGGGGGACAAGCGGTTCCTGTTCTCGGCCAGCGGCGAGAGCTTTCTGATGTTCGGGGTGCGGGGGCGCTCCTGGATCGCGCTCGGGGCGCCGGTCGGCCGCCGCGACGAGCAACTGGAGCTGCTGTGGCGGTTCCGGGAACTGGCCGACGCCCATGCCGCTCGGCCGGGCATCTATGGGATTGGCGCCGACCACCTGCCCGACGTGGTGGAGCTGGGCTTCTCGATCCAGAAGGTGGGGGAGGCGGCCGCCGTCCCCCTCGAGACCTTCCGCATCGAGGGCACCAAGCGCGGCAATCTGCGCCGCGCCTGGCGCAAGGCCGGCGAGGAGGGCGCGACCTTCGAGGTCATCCCGCCGCACCAGATCAGCGACCTCGTCCCCACCCTGGCCAAGATATCCGACGCCTGGCTGGCCGAGCACGCCGGCGGCGAGAAGGGGTTTTCCATGGGTGGGTTCTATCCCGGCTATGTTTCGGAATTCCCCGTGGCCGTGGTTCGGTTCGAGGGCGCCGTGGTGGCCTTCGCAACCCTCTGGATCACGGCGGCCAAGACCTCCTTCTCCATGGACCTGATGCGCTACGCCCCCGCCGCGCCCAAGCGCATCATGGACTACCTGTTCGTCGAGTTGATCGAATGGGGCCGGGCCCAGGGCTACAAGGCCGTGGAGTTCGGCATGGCCCCCCTGGCGGGGCTGGAGGATCGCCCATTGGCGCCGGTGATGTCCCGGGTCGGCAACCTGTTCTTCGAGCACGCCGAGGAGATCTATAACTTCCAGGGCGTGCGCACCTACAAGGACAAGTACGACCCGCTCTGGCAGCCCCGCTACATCGCCGCCCCGCGCAAATGGGCCATCCCCCTGCTGCTGGCCGATGTGGGCCTGTTGTCCTCGGGCGGGGTGGCGGGTCTCGCCAAGCGGCCGAAGAAGGCCGAGAGCCCGGAAGCGCCGTCGCAGACGGTCAGCGCCCCGTCTTGACGCCCAGCAGGTTCACCAGGTGAACCAGCAGGATCAGCACCGCCGCCGCCGCTGTCACCATGATCAGCCGGTAGGGCGCCATGCGCACCCCTTTCAGCGGATTGGGCGGTTGGGCGCCGCGCCAGCCGGCGAAGACGGCGACGGCCAGGAAGGCGGCGATCAAGCCGAGGGTCACGGAGAGCGTCATGCGCGACGGCGTAGCGCACGTGCGATCAGCCCGCAAAGCCGATCGGATTCTTGACTGTCTCCCATTCGCAAGAGCCGTTCCCGCCTGGGTTCACGGACGATCCGGATCATCCACAGCCAATCGCCCCAGACGCTACATCTTGCGTTAACCCCGCGTTTACACCCCAAGGATCGGTGGATAGCGTCTGAGGTCAGTCCTGCGGAGAACGATTCGGTATGAGCTCGGGGACGCCATGGAGCGTCAAAGGGATCGACCCAAAAGCCCGGGAGGTCGCCAAGGACCTCGCTCGGCGCTCCGGCATGACTCTGGGTGAATGGCTGAACCGCATGATCCTCGAGGACGAGGGTCCGGAGGAAGTCACCTCGGAAACCTATTTCACGGAGCGGGCGGTCGACGACGCGCCGGAAGCCCGGCCCGAGGCCTTCCTCGACCGGCCGCCTCGGGAGGTGATCTACGAAGCGCCGTTGCGTCACGATGCGCCCCGCGCCGAGACGCCACGGCCCATGGCCCCGCCCCGCGCGCCGGAGGCCGCCCAACGCTACGAGGCGCCCGAGCATCCCGCCGACGAGATTGGCCGGGTCACCCTGGCGCTCGACCGCCTGACCGACCGTATCGAGCATTCCGAAGGCCGCGCTGGCCTGGCCATCAGCGCCGTGGAGCATTCGGTCCGCGACGCCCTGTCCCGCATCGAGATCGCCGAGCGCGAGAACGTCGCCGTGGCGGCCCGCTTCGAAGGCGCGGTGGACGAGGCTCGCACCGAGCAGGCCCGCTTGGCGGAACGCGTCCGGCGCGTGGAAAGTGAAGCCGCCGGCCCGCGCTCGGCCGAGGCGCTGCGCGCCCTGGAGCAGGCGCTCGGCAAGGTGGCCAACCACCTCTACGAAGGCGAGGCCCGCACCCGCGAGACCCTGGGCGCCCTGCGTGAGCGGGTGGATGAGGTCCAGGCCCATGGCGGCGGCGGGGACCCCACCGCCCTCATAGAGGAGGTGGTCAGCCGCGTGGGCGACCGCCTGGCCGATGCCGAGTCGCGCACGGCCGCGGCCATGGAGGGGCTGAAGGACGCCTTCTCCACCGTAGACGGCCGGTTGCGCGCGGTGGAGGGCGGCGCCTCGCCGGCCCTCGACCGGCGCCTGGAACAGCTCGCCGCCAATCTCAGCAGCCGGGTCGACGCCGCGCGCGGCGAGATCGCCCAGAAGCTCCAGGTGTCCGCGGAAGGCCGCTTCGACCGCATGGAGCGCAAGCTGGCCGAGATGAGCGATCACGTCCGGCTGGCCGAGCAGCGCTCCGCCCAGGCGATCGAGAAAATGGGCCGGGAGGTGCTGACCGTGGCCGACAACCTCAACCGCCGCGTCCAGTCCACCGAACACCGCAGCGCTGACGCGATTGAACAGGTGGGCGGCGAAGTGGCCCGCATCGCCCAGGCGATGGAGAGCAAGCTGGGCCGTACCGACAGTGTCCATGCCGAGGCCCTGGAGCGTCTGGGCGCCGAGATCGGCCGTATCACCGAGAAGCTCTCCGAACGCATCGCCAACGCCGAGCGCCGTTCGGCGCAGGCGATCGACGATGTCGGCGAGCAGGTGGCCCGGGTCACCGAGCGCATGAACCAGCGCAGCGAACGCGCCTCCGACGACCTCGTCGAGCGTATCCGCCAGAGCGAGGAGCGCACCGCACGCATGCTGGAGGAGGCGCGCGAGAAGATCGATGCGCGCCTGGGCGAGTCCCACCGCCGGCTGTCGGAACAGGTGGCGGCTGCGCCGATCGTGCGCGCCCCGGCCGTCGTCCCGGAGCTTCTCTCCCCCTTCGGCCCCGACCCGTTCCCGAGCTTCGGCCCGGCCGAGGGCGCCGCTGATCCTCTGGCCCGCCAGGCCTTCGCCCCGCCGGAGACCGGTCCCGACGCCCCGGACGGCTTCCCGGGCCAACCCTTCTCCGGCGAGCCTGAGCGCCCGGCGTTCGACGCCGAGGACTTCGAGGCCGCCGACGGCTTCGCTCCCATTGGCGAGCACGAGGAAGAGGCTGCCCTCGAGGCGGCCTATGAGCCCCCGGTGAGCTCCAACACCGTCGTGGCTCCGCCCGAGCCCGGCCGGCCGCTGTCCACTCGCGAAGTGATCGAGCAGGCCCGCGCCGCCGCCCGCGCCTCGACGCCGAACGACGCCAAGGGCCGCAAGGCCAAGGAACCCAAGGAGAAGAAGGCCAAGCCGGAGAAGGCCGCCAAGGAACCGGGGACGTCACTGTTCGCCGGCTTCGGCGCGCGGCCCAAGCGACGGGCCGGCTCCTCGCTGCAGACCGCCCTACTGGTGGTGGGCGGCGCGGCCTGCCTCAGCCTGGCCACCGCGAGCTTCATGCTGATGGACGGCAAGCCCGGTGGCGCGCCGCCCAAGCGGGTGGCCGATGCGCTGGCCGCCATGAACGCCGGCAAGTCTGAGGAGATCATGGGGGCGGAGGCCGACACGACCCCCTTCGGCGACGGCCCCCGGGTCGCCATCGCGCTCTCGCCCCAGCCTATCGCGCCCGGAACGCCCCTCGCGGCGGACCTGGCCCAGCGCTTCGCGACCGCCGCTTCGGCGGTGGAGACCAAGCAGGCCGGCGGACTCGACCAACTCAAGGCGGTGGCCAACCAGGGCCACGCCCCGGCCCAGTTCTATCTCGCCAAGCTCTATGAGAGCGGCTCGGGCGGGGTGAAGAAGGACCTCGTCGAGGCCCGCCGCTGGACCGAGCGCGCCGCCGAGGGCGGTGATCCCAAGGCCATGCACAACCTGGGCATCTCCTACATCTCCGGTTCGGGCGGTCCGAAGAACTCCACCACCGCGGCGCAGTGGTTCCGTCGCGCCGCCGACCTTGGCCTGGTGGACAGCCAGTACAACCTGGCCGCCCTCTATGAGCAGGGGCTGGGGGTCAGCCAGAACGCGGCGGAGTCCTACAAGTGGTACCTGGTCGCCGCCCGCACCGGCGACGGCGAGGCCCGCTCCAGCGCTCAGCGCGTGGCCGCCGGCCTGTCGACCGACGCCCGCACCGTGGCCGAGCGCACGGCGGCGGCGTTCCGCGCCAACACACCCAATCCCTCCGTCGCCCCGGCCACCGCCCTGGCGGCCACCCCGGCCTCCCCGACCGTGATCACCGCCCAACGGGCCCTCTCGCGTCTGGGCTACTACCAGGGCCCGACCGACGGCAGCGCCTCGGGCGCCCTCAAACTGGCCGTCGCCGCCTATCAGCGTGATCAGGGCATGCAGGCCACCGGCCAACTCGACCCTTCGACGGTTTCCAAGCTTTCCGTCTTCACGCGGTGACACGTCAGGCGCCATAAGAGGCGACCTTGGACCTCTATCTTCCCATCGCCGAAGTCTCGGTGAACGCACCGCTCCTGGTGGCGCTGGGCGCGCTCGTCGGCTTCATTTCCGGACTGTTCGGTATCGGCGGCGGTTTCCTGATGACGCCTGTCCTGGTGCTGATGGGCATCCCGCCGGCGGTGGCGGTGGCCAGCATGGCCAACCACGTGGCGGCCTCCTCGACCTCCAGCGTCATCTCCTACACCCGCAAGCGCGCCGTGGACTTCCGCATGGGCGGGGTGCTGGCGGGCGGCGGTGTCGTGGGCGCCATCGTGGGCGTGGAGCTGTTCCGCTGGCTGCGGCTGCTGGGTCAGGCCGACCTGGTGGTGGCGCTTTCCTATCTGGTCTTCCTGGGGGTGATCGGCGGCCTGATGCTGGTGGAGTCCCTGCAGTCGATCCTGCGGCGGCGCAGCGGCCAGCCGCCCAAGCCCCGCAAGGAGCGCCGCCCGCCCTGGCTTTACGGCCTGCCGCTGAAGATGCGCTTCCCGCGCTCGCGGCTCTATATCAGCGTCATCCCGCCCGTCCTGCTGGGGGTCTTCGTCGGCGTGCTCTCGGCGGTCATGGGCGTGGGCGGCGGCTTCATCCTGGTCCCGGCGATGATCTACATCCTGCGCATGCCCGCCGGGGTCGTCGTCGGCACCAGCCTCTTCCAGATCATCATCACCACCTCCCTGACTGGGGTGCTGCAGGCTGGCCGCAACCAGACCGTCGATATCGTCCTGGCGACCCTGCTGCTGGTGGGGGGCGTGCTCGGCGCGCAGCTCGGCGCCAAGGCCTCCTCGCGCTTCCGGGCCGAGGAGCTGCGCGCCCTGCTGGCCCTGATCGTCCTGCTGGTGGGCCTGCGCATGGGGCTTGGTCTGTTCTTCACCCCTGACGAGCCCTTCGTGCTGATGACGGGGATGGGCTGATGGCGCTCGAGATCCCCAGCCCCACCGCCCCGCAGCTCACCGCCTCGCCGGCCGCGGTCTCCGCCGCGCTCACCACGACGGAAGTCCGCGTGACCTCCAGCTTCCGGGGCGCGCACATCGTGCTCTATGGCGCGGTGTTCGATCCGACCACCAAGCCCAGCGACGTGGTGGTCATCGTCCGGGGCCCCGAGCACCCGATCCGGATCGCCCGCAAGACCAAGGTGGCCGGGCTCTGGGTCAACAGCCGGCCGGTGGTGTTCCGTGGCGCGCCTGGCTTCTACATGACCGCCTCGACCCGGCCGCTGCAGGATATCGCCGGCTTCGGGACCCTGCGCCGCCTGGGCGCCGGCATCGATCACCTGGCCATCAACGCCCCCTTCGAGCAGCGCACCGAGACCCGCTACGGCGTCCGCGACGTCGTGGTCAGCCGGCTGGGGGGTGACTATCTGGACTGGCGGCGCGCCGTCATCCGCCTGAAGGAGAACGCCGGCCTCTACGACGCTGACGACAAGGGGGTGACCTTCGTCGACAAGGACCTGTTCAAGGCCGAGATCGACCTGCCCACCAAGGCGCCGATCGGGACCTACCAGGCCGAGATCATCCTCTTCCAGGACGGTCAGCCGGTCTCGCGAAAGGTCCGAACCCTGACGGTGGAGAAGGCCGGGATCGAGCGGACCCTTTACCTCTTCGCCCATCATAGCCCATGGTTGTACGGCTTGGTGTCGATGGCCCTGGCGCTCGGCGCGGGCTGGGCCGCCTCACTTGTCTTCCGGAGGAACTGACGCCTGTGATGGACGCCGAGGCCTCCGCCCCCAAGCCGATGTGGGTCCTGGCCCTGATCGGCCTGGCCGCCTTCCCTGTGTCGGCCACCCTCTACGCCTATGGCCCGCCCGGCTGGTCGGAACACGCCCTCAGCGTGCTGCTGGCCTGGTCGGCGATCATGCTGGGCTTCCTGGGCGGCATCCGCTGGGGTCTGGAGAGCAGCCGGGAACAGCCGCGCTGGTCCAGGCTGGCCGGCTCGATCATCTCGCCGATCGCGGGCTTCGCCCTGCTGGTCGCGCGCGGTGACATTCCAACCTCCTGGATCATCACCGGCCTGATGGCCGCCTTCATCATCCAGTGGCTGTTTGATCACTCGGCGCCCGATGTGCCGACGCGATATCCGCGGCTGATGACGGTCCTGACCCTGGGGGCCGCGGTCTCCCTGGCCATGGCCCTGGAACAGGCGATGGCGCTCTAGAGCGGGCCGCGTTTTGACGGAATCGGGATTCCCAAATCAGGGCTGATCTGATTCATCCTCTCTGCTGGAGGAG